>JAFRDM010000038.1 GCA_017403885.1 Oscillospiraceae bacterium | reverse complement strand
TCAAATGCGAAGGCTGCCTGTCTCTCAAGTATTTCAAGAGGTTTTATACCATAGACGGGATCGAGCCTGGCGAGCCTCCGAGAGAGTTGACCAGGATCGTAAAGTGCGTAAAGTACTGCTCATACTGGGAGTTTGATACAAAAGAAAACTATGGCAAGGCTATCAAGCTCTTTTTCGATAACTACAATAAAGATTTGCAAAAACTGCTGATCGCACCTTTTGACATTCATTTGGGATATTCTGTTTAAGAGATCTGCAACTTCCGGTTTGCAAGGCAACGACGATCCGGAAATTGTAAAGCATCGCTGGTGATATGGAGAACGATATGAAGCTTACGATCGCATTTTTGCAGATCCTTCCGGCAGGGAGTTTGAACGAAAACCTGGAGAAGGGGATCAAAGCCTGCCTTCAGGCGAAAGAAAAGGGCGCGGACATTGCGCTTTTCCCGGAGATGTGGAGCTGCGGATACAGCTTTCCGCGTGAAAAGGAAAGCCTGCGGGAGCGCGCTGTTGACTGCGACGGCTTTTTCGTGCGGCGCTTTTCGGAGCTGGCGGCGGAGCTGGATATGGCTATAGCCATCACCTTTTTGGAACGGCACGAGCCGAAACCGCGAAACACGGTCTGCCTTTTCGACCGGCACGGAAAGCTGCAGTACCGCTATGCCAAAGTCCATATCTGCGATTTCGGAGAAGCGGACGACGAAAGCGTCCTGGACGCCGGCGACAGCTTCTCTGTCGCAGACCTGGACACAAAGGACGGGATCATCAAGGTCGGCTCCATGATCTGTTATGACCGGGAGTTTCCGGAGAGCGCCCGGGTCCTGATGCTCAAAGGCGCGGAGCTGCTTCTGGTCCCCAACGCCTGTCCGATGGAGCTCAACCGCCTCGCGCAGCTTCGGGGCCGAGCCTATGAAAACATGCTGGCCATCGCCACCTGCAATTACCCGTCACCGCATCCGGACTGCAACGGCCGTTCCACCCTGTTCGACGGCGTGGCCTATCTCCCGGAGCTTCCCGCTTCGCGGGACACCTGCGTGTTCAAGGCGGGGGAGGAAGAAGGCGTGTACACGGCCGAGCTGGACGTGGACATGCTGCGGGAGTACCGCCGCCGCGAAGTCTGGGGCATGAAAAACCGCCGTCCGGAGCTGTACGGCGAAATATCGGAGAAAAGATAAATAAAAGGGAACGAATTCCCGTTTGCGGGAATCACGTCAAGTTGAAAGTTGAGGAGAAACCATAATGAGAAAAGCGAGGATCCATCTGGAGAAAGTGACGGACGATAATGTCGAGGCCATCGTTAAGCTCCGCGTTTCCGGTGAGCAGCGGAATTACGTCGCAAGCAACGATTGGAGCCTGATCGACGCGTATTTATGGCTGGCGGAGGGAAACCCGGTCTTTCCCTTCGGCATATACAACGGGAAGACTTTGGTTGGCTTTATCATGATCCGTTACGATAACGACTGGACCGGCTACGAAAGAGACGCGTGGATCAACAGCGACGCCTACCGCTTTTATAAGGACAAGAACTATTACTACATCTGGCGTTTCATGATCGATAAACGCTTCCAGGGACGCGGGTATGGAAGGGAAGCACTGAAGCAGGCGGTGGATTTCATGCGGACCTTCCCGTGCGGCGCGGCGGAATACTGCGTGCTGTCCTATGCGCCGGCGAACGAAACGGCGAAAAACCTCTATTTCTCCTTCGGCTTTACGGAACTCAACGAGCCGGGGTATTACGAAGAGAATGACGAGATCTCCGCTGTGATGAAGCTGTAAGAACAGCCGGGAGAAGCGCAATATGAAACAGGGAATGGCAGGAAAACCATCATGAACCTTCTGCTGCTTGCGGCGCTCCTGGCCGCGGCGCTCGTCCTGTGCGGCTATACGACGATCCGGCTTCCCGTCGGGCGCAGAGAGGGAAAAGAGCATATCGCCTGTGTCGGCGACAGCGTGACCTACGGCTGCACGCTGCCCCTGTTCTTCCTGCGCCGTTATCCGGCCGTGCTGCAGCGCCTGATCGGCTCCGAAGCGCAGATAGCCGCGTTCGCGGTCAACGACCGGACGCTGCAGGACACCGGCAACAAGCCCTTCCGGAAGGAGCGCGCTTTCCGGCAGAGCATGGAGTTCCGGCCGGATACGGTCGTCATCCTGCTGGGCACCAACGATTCCAAGGGCAGCAACTGGATCTCGGCTGAGGCTTTCCGGCGGCAATACGCGGAGCTGATCGCGGCGTACCGCGCGCTCCTCCCCTCCCCTCGGATCGTGATCTGCGCGCCGCCCTGCGCCTTCAAGCCGATCAACCGCTTCTTCTATATCACGAACGACGCAAAGCTCGACCGCGTCCCGGAGATCGCGGAAGCGGTCAAGACGGTCGCGGCGGAAAACGGCGCGGAGCTCGTGGATCTGTACGCGCTCACGCAGGGGAAACGGGAGCTGTTCGGGCCCGACGGCCTGCACCCGAACGCCGCCGGAGCGAAGCGCATCGCCGAAGCGGTGTTCCAGATAGTTCGTCATTCTTCCGCTCAAGGAGGGAAAGCATGATCTGCAATCTCGGCAGCCGGGTCGTCAACAATTACCTGATCTCCTCCGACCTCGGCTATATTCTGATCGACACCGGGTACGACGGGAGCTTCCCGCGCTTTCTGAAAATGCTCGGGAAGAACGGCGTCGACCCGAAAGAGATCAAATTCGTCTTTCTCACCCACGCCCATGACGACCACGCGGGCTTTCTCAACGAGGTGCTCTCCGCCACGGACGCGCAGGTCATCCTGCACCCCAAAGCCGTCGCGGGCTTAAAGCGCGGGCAGAACTCCTTCGAAGGCGGCTGCTCCTCGTACCCGGCCTGGCTTTTTTGCCAGATCCTGGCCCTCTTCGGCCACGGCGAGCACCGCTATCCGCCCATCCGGGACGCGTTCCTGGACAGGCTGATCCCCATCGGCTCCGAGCGCTTCCGCTCGCTCGGCTTCCCCTATGAGATCCTCGAGACGCCGGGGCACACGGCGGACCATATCTCCCTGCTCGCGGGCGACAAGCTCTTCTGCGGCGACGCGGCCATGAACGGCTTTCCCAGCCGGCGGAGGACGATCATCTGGATCGAAAACCCGGAGCAATACAAGCAGTCCTGGGACGTGATGGTGCAGAAAGCGCCCGCCGTGCTCTACCCCGGCCACGGCAAGCCCTTCAAGACCTCGGATCTCCGGAAATACCGCGGCAGCCTCGAGCGGATCAAGCTTTACCCGCTGAAATAACGGCCCGGGGAGCTTCCCAAAGAAAGCCGAAGCATTTTTCGATCGGAGCGAGGAAGAATGAAATACAAACACACAAACAGGCCCGGCTTCCTGCTGGGCTTCATCGACTTCTTTACCGCCGGGCTTTTCTTCCTGCTGTATATGCCCCTCGGCGGACTGCAGGACGAGCTGGAAGAGATCCTGGGGCACAAGGTGCAGCCCTACTGGAAGGCCTACCTTTTGGGCGTCCCGACCCTGTTCATCTACACGCTGGTGTGGATGGCGAGGATCGCCGAGGAGCTGAAGACAAAGGCGATCGCGCTCGGAATACCGGGGCCGTATACCTCATGGAAGCACATGTTCTGGTGGAACCTGCTCGGCTGCCCGTGCTGCGGCCCGATGATCGCGACGAAGCGCTTTTTCGATACGCTGAACAAGGTCGAGACGGCCCTGAATGAACGCTCCAGGCTTTCTTAAAAAGTGTTAAGTTCGCTTGTAAGATGCCCATTTTGAGATTATAATCCGACGCGAACAAAGCAAGGAAGAAGATAGTCCTTTCGCAAGGAGAAAAGCTAATGAAAAACAAAAGCATCGTATTGATCTTGATTCTGGCGCTGATGCTGACGCTCACGGCCTGCGGGAAGTCTGAATTCGGACTGAGCGAAAACGACGGGAAGCATATGACGATCACGGCCCGGAATGCCGACAGGGACGCTTTCTTTATGGTCGGGTCTCTTGACGTCGCGGACGGAGAGCAGATCGAGATCGCGGCGAATCTGACGAAAGGCTCGGTCAGAGTGGAGATCGTCGCGGGCGCGGGCGGCCAGGACATCAACGTGCTTCCCGAGATGGACGGCGCGGCGATCCTTACGGCGGATCTTGTCCGCACCGACAGCGCATCGGGAACCGTGCCCGCCGGGCTGTATTATCTCAGAGCCACCTGCCTTGAGAGAGCGACCGGCACGATTCAGATCAACGTAACTCCGGCTGAAACAAAAGCGCCCGAGCAGAGCGCTTCTTCCGTACTGCCGGAGGAGGAACAGCGGCGTATTTTGGAGGAAAACCGCGGCCTCTGGGCCTTTGACGAGGGCGAATACGCGCCGGACTGGTACTATGCCTTTACCGATCTGGATCACAACGGGCTGCTGGAGGTGCTCTCCGCCTCCACCCAGGGCAGCGGCATCTTCACGTATGCCCGCTTTTATGAAGTCCTGCCCGACGGCTCCGGAGTCCGGAACCTGTACCACGCCGACGGGGAGATCGAGGGCCCGGACGACTGGCCGGAGATCATTCTGGACACGCTGCCCTGTTACTACGACAGCGCCGCGGACCGGTATTATTACGTCTGCAGCAATGACGTCCGCGACGGCGCCTGGCATGGTATGACACAGCTGGCCGCCCTCTCGCTGAAGGACGGCGCGGCGACGATCGAGACCCTTGCCGCGATGGACGTACAGCTGACGGAGGACGGCGAGCAGCGGACCTATACGGACGGCGAAGGCAAGCCAATCTCCGAGGAGGATTACAACAGCGCCGTCGAGCGCCGCTTTGCCGGAATGGCGCGTTCCGAATTGAGACCGGATTGGAATGCCGTGGCGAGGCCGCAGGCCGAACCCGCCAGGCAGGACGGCGAACGCTTTGAAGGGGTCATCATCCTTGAGGGCATGGAGGAAACGGTCCGCTACGAGCATGTCCGGAACGACGCGCTCGGCTTCGAGCTGGACTATGATTATGAGAATTTCGTGCGCCGCAGCGAAGCGGATCGCGAGATCTTCGTCTCGTGCTGGGACGATCCCGAAAAGCCCGAGAACTATCTCGAGTTGAGATACAATCCGCAGGACGCCGGGACCGTCGCCGCGAACATCTGCGCATTCCTCTCCGGCGAATATGAGGTCCGCAGGGACGACGCCTTTGAACTGGAACAGCTCGGAAGCTGCATCCGTATTGACGCGGACGAAGTCAAGGGCGGCGGGTATATGCCCGAGCAGCTGCAGACGGTGTATGTGATCCCGGCCGGAGACGGCTGCCGCATCGCCTGGGAGCGCACGTACATCGTCGAGTCCGAGGGCTTCGGCAGACGGTTCGGCTACATGATGCAGACGCTCTCGCTCCTGCCCGCGCAGGGCGAAAAGAAGCTTACGGACGAGCAGGCCGCTGCCGCCGTCCGGAACTGCTGCATCATTCAGAATCCGGCGCTTGCGGAGATCGTGAAGGACGGGGAATACCCGAGCTACTGGGAAGCGCTGTCCTCCGACGGCAATGAGATCGTGGTATTGTTCCGCTCCTACACCGGCGCGCAGATCCGGTATTATATCGACCCCGTTTCGGGAGAGACGACCGTCACAGAGCTTGTCCCGGGCGTCACGGACGAAGAACAGCGCACGGGTGAGAGCCTGAACGCGTGGGATTATCTGTTCTGATACGCGCGGGCTTTGCGCAAAGCCGCGCCCGATCCGCAAGAAATACTCCCGCCCGCCGGCATGGACCGGCGGGCGGGAGTATTTGCATGTTCTTAAGGCATTCCAAACGGAAGCGGCTTATGGTATAATGACTGTTGTAAAAAGAGAGACTGAGGGAGGATAAGCCATGATCCGCAAGATCATCCGTATCGACGAAGAGAAGTGCAGCGGCTGCGGCCTGTGCGCGAGCGCGTGCCACGAGGGCGCGATCGACATCGTGGACGGCAAAGCGAAGCTGGTGCGGGAGAACTTCTGCGACGGCTTCGGCGACTGCCTGCCGAACTGCCCCGCCGGCGCGATCAGCTTTGAAGAGCGGGAGGCCCCGGCCTATGACGAGGCGGCGGTGAAGGCGGCCCAGAAGAAGAAAGCCGCGGAGAAGCTGCTGCGCGAAATGCGGGTCAAGGGCGGCTGCCCCGGCTCGCGGATGACGGAGCTGCACAGGGATGCCGCGCCGGAGCGGGAGGCCGCGCCGGTCAGCGTTCGCCCCGCCTCGCGCCTGAATCAGTGGCCCTGCCAGCTCAAGCTCCTGCCGACGCAGGCGCCCTTCTTCGACGGTGCGAAGCTGCTGATCGCGGCGGACTGCACGGCCTACGCCTACGCCAACCTCCACGAGGACTTCATGAAGGGCAAAATCACCGTGATCGGCTGCCCGAAGCTGGACGCGGTGGATTATTCCGAGAAGCTGACGGCGATCATCCGCGACAACGACGTCAAGAGCGTGACCATCCTGCGCATGGACGTGCCCTGCTGCGGTGGGCTGCAGCGCGCCGCGGAAACGGCCCTAAAAAACAGCGGCAAGTTCATCCCCTGGCAGGTCGTCACGATCTCCCGCGACGGAAGGATTTTGGATTAACGGACGGCGTCAAGCGAATCGTCACCTGAACATCGCAGAACAGAAGGAAGCGACAGAGCATGCTGTTTCGGAATCAAGAAAAAGGGGTGAAGGTGTTTTGAAAGAAAAAGCTGTTTTTTGTGCAGAGCCTGTTATTGCGGCATATGAAGGATCCCGCAAATATGATGATTTAGAGAATGCCAACGCTTTCTTCGATTGTTATCATGATCTGGCATATCATGTTACGCTTGGATACCGAATCGTTTTAGAAACAGAGCATCATTTCATTTCCATGGGAACATCGGGCGTTAGTCTCTCAGATAAAACAGCCACCATCCAAGAATTTGAAGAATCCGGGGAGTGCTTGGAGCCGTTTATTCATACTGACCTTGGAGCCCCGTGGGTGGATTACGAGTCTACTCTGTTCGTCGGGGAGAGACTAACAAAAGTCGAGAAGCAAGAAGGCTTTTACCTCCTTTCCTTTGATCATTTTCAGCTCAAGCTCATCCCGCACGATTTGGAAAAAGACGACGTTCCTTCTTTGCAAAAAAACGATCATTGGTCTTATAATCATGTCTACGGCTGTGAACGACTTCTAAAGAGAAAATGTGAGTGCGGCGGTACCGGCGAACTGCTATTAGATTTTGTTTCTGATTACGTTGTCAGATGCAAAAACTGCAAGAAATCAACTTGGGCGGCTATGAACGCAATCAACGCCATTGAGGATTGGAATGCAGGAGAACTGCATTGCGATCTGAAGAACATCGTTATTGAGTAATATGAGCATACTGCATCGTTATCAGGACAAAGAAGTACGGATCACGACGGAGGACGGGGCCGTGTTCACGGGGATCGCGGAGCTCTTTTCCTCCGGCTACGGCCTGCACGAGTTCGACCGCGAGGAAGAGGGGATCGAGCTGGGCGACGTGATCCTGTTCAAATCCGACATCCGAAGCATCGAGGAGCTGCCGGAGACAACCTCCGGAGCCGCAGACCCGCGCCGATTCGACAACATGATGGGCGCGCTGCTGGAGGGCCCGTATTGGATCGTGGACATCCTGCCAGAGCAGGTGAGCGCGGACGCCGCCGGGCAGTACTTTGCCGTGGAGCGGTTTTTCCTGCGGCCGGAGCGGATCGTCCCACTGCGCCGCAAGTACGCGGAGATCCTTCTGCGGCTGAACTGCTACTGCGACATGGCGGTGTCCTTTGATTCCTGCGCGTCCTGGGAGACGAATCCCGACCCGGAGACCTTCGCGGCGCACGTGACCGCCCTCTCCGGAAACGAATTCCTTCGGGCCGTGTTCGCGGAGCAGAACGCGATGATCGATTACGACCACAACGACACCTATCTGACCGTATACGATCCGGACTGGGCGCTGCTGGACAAGATCCGGGCGCTCGCCGCCGCGGAGGGGCTTTTCGTGTGGAGAGCGCCGCGGGAAGAATAAAGAAAGCCTGAGCCGATCGAAGCCGGACGGAGGTTCCGCGGCCTTGACAGGACGGGCTTTGATCGGCTATAGTATCCACGATCATACGAGAAAAGGAGGTTTGCCGCATGGAAAAGTTTATCCCGTATGAAAAGCTCTCGAAAAAGAAAAAGCGGGAGCAGGACGCGCTCAGGCGCACGCTCTGGGCCATCAGCCCGGTTACGCGCCGGCCGGAAAACCCCAAAGCCTACAACAGAAAGAAAGCACAGAAACGGATGGACGATCCCGCTTCTGTGCTTTCGCTTTTTATATGAACCCGTGACGATTTGTCACGGGTTCATTTGCCATATTAACGATAAATCGACTCGCCCAGGACAACTTCCTCCGCTCTTGCCCGGATGCTGTTCATGCGCCTGACCCACTCCATCTGATCGGCGGCCTTGAGCGTTTCTGTTACGCCCTCGCGCTTGGCCGGCTGATTCGTAATCAGCTCAACACGTTCGGTACAGGCATGGTCGATCTCGGCTAGGTGGCAATCCAGCTTGCCGGTCAGCAGCAGGTCGGAATGCCAGCCGCGCTTTGCGTAGATTATAAGTTTGTATAAAGCTTAGATTTTTTCCCCCTTATCAGAGCCTGTTAGTCCTAATTTAGGCTGGACAGAAAAACACCACAAGGCGCGCACCGAAACAAAGCTAAAAACCCGCTTTTTCGGCAGGCTGTGAATCGGCCCCCTTTGCGGGTTCGTTGTCTTACAGGCCCGGTTTCCCGCCGCAGCTGTATTCGTAGGCCTCGTCGAGATAGGCGGTGTCAAAGCCGAAGGCCTCATAGCCCTCGCGGCAGCGTTCCGCATAGCTCTCCGAGGGGCGCCCGAGCGCGCGATCCTCGTGCATGATATAGACGAAGGCAGTCAAAGAGCGGGTCTCGCCGGACTCCGTCCCGTGCAGCGTCAAGGAGAGGGTCTTTTTGTAATAAAAGCTCGGATAGCCCTCGTAACGGTCAAGGCTTCTTTCATCCTGCTCGGAAACCGCCCACACGGCTACGGGGACGGCGAAGCCTTCCGCCTGCTCGATGGTGAGATAATAGCCCCTTTCGCTGCCCTTGTACATCAGACGCCAGCCGGACAGCTCCGCAGTGCCGACGATACGCGCGTCCGGACAGCGAAACTGCATCTGCCGAAGGTTCAGGTTGCTGCCGTAAGCGATGTAATATCTTTCTTCGTGAAAGGATGAAGTCATTAAAAATACCGCCTCCCGGTAAGCTCGTTTCTGGTGATCTGCGCCTATTTTACGCCGGTTTTCCCGGATAATCAACCGGGCGGTGCAGCACACGGATCACATGGGCCCGATCGGCGAACGGCTGCGGCGGGACAGGGGAGTGTTATCGGCGAATAATGGAGCTCCCGCGCGATAAAGGCTTCGCACAGGAGTCCGTTTTCACTTTTTTGTACGTTTTCCGCTTTTTCATTTCCGCCGGGATATGCTATACTGTCGACAGGATTAACGGCGGGGGGAGCGGAACAGGTCGACGCGGCGGCGTCGCTGTGACGCAGTCCCGCATGAGGATACGAATGCCGGCGGGGCGTATGCGCTTTTCACGCCGGATATCCGCGGCGAGTTTTGCGCCGAAGGGCCGTATACGTCTTTCCGGCACATGTTCGGCGGGAATGTGTTCGGACTTCCGCCGATGGGCCCGGCGGCCGCAGCGAAGCGTTTGTTTGACGCGCCCGACAAGACGGAGACCGGGCCGAACAGGCGAGAGGCAGAAAAACGAAGGGAGTATGACGATGGAGGAGAGCGTGTTTATTCGCTATGACGAGACCTTTATCCGGCGATATAAAGAGCTTGGGACGCTGATCGAAGAAGGGGACAAGGCGAAGCTGCACCGCTTCCTGATAGAAAACTTCGACTGTGTGTTCAAGCTCAATCAAGTGTACTGGAAGCTTGCCGCGGGCGGGTACGAGCAGGCGTTCACACAAGTCGGCGAGGACGTGAGACGCGAGCTGGCGCGGCCTTTGTCGCACCGGCAGTACCGTCTGGTCGAACAGGCCTTTTCGGCGAGAGAAGAGGAGGATATCATTTCCTCGGTCTGGGACTTCCTGAACGACTGCGACCGCATTTACGAGAAAAAAGTGATGAGCGCGGCAGAGGTCAACTGCTTTTCTCTGATCCTGGAGGAGGTCTACTGCTGCCTGGTGCGCGGATTGACAAAGGAAGAGCAGGCGGCGCGTTTTGCGCATCCGCAAGAGGAATAAAGGAGCCCTCCGCGCGGCCGGATCGGCCGCGCGGAGTTCGTTTTGCCCGGCCGGCTTTCGCAGTGTCCCATATAATGGGCACAAGCGGGACCGTCAACCGTTGATGGCGGCCGGGACGGCATGTATGATAAAAGCGGAAGAAAGGCAAATGAAACGCCCTCTGGGAAAAAGGAGAGATCACGGAATGAACATCGTGCTTGCCGCCGCAATTCTGCTTCTGCTGCTCGTCCATGTCGGACAGGAGAACGGCCCCGCCCGGAATGCGCCCGGACAAAGCAAAGAGAACGGCCTCGACTTCCTCGACGAGCTGGAGATCCTGGATGCGGCCACGGACGACTTTATCTGATAAAAAGCGCCCGCCGACCCATCGCATGTATTTTTCCTTCCCGCTGCGACGTCCTGACGCGCCGCATGGCATGTGCGATTTGCTATCCGGGCTTTTTATGGTATAATATAAAAGATCATGGAAAGAGGGTGATGCATATGCCGTTTCAGATCATCCGCAACGATATCACACTGGTAAAGGCCGACGCGATCGTCAACACCGCCAATCCCGAGCCGGAGATCGGCGGCGGGACGGACTGGGCGATCCACCAAGCCGCGGGACCGGAGCTGCTGGAAGCGCGGAAGAAGATCGGGGCGATCGGCGAGGGCCGATCCGCCGCGACGCCCGCGTTCGACCTGCCGGCCAAATATGTGCTGCACACCGTCAGCCCCGTGTGGATCGACGGGCGGCACGGGGAAGAGAAGCGGCTTCGGCAGGCCTATGATTCCGCGCTGCGCCTTGCGGACGAGCTGAAGTGCCGATCCGTGGCATTCCCGCTGATGGCGGCCGGGACTTACGGCTTCCCGCATGACGTCGCGCTGTCGACGGCGGTCCTCGCTTTCACGGATTTTCTGATCGATCACGAGATGCAGATCTATCTCGTGCTTTTCAACTCCAAAGCTTTCGGCATCGCGGAGTCGGTATTTGCCGACCTGAAAAGCTATATCGACGACAACTATGTCAGCGAGAGGACGGAGGAAGAGTACCGCGTCGATGAGCTGCCGAATCTGGCCGCGCGCGAATACGGCAGGCCGGAAAGGCTGCGGCGGTCGAAGATGTCGCGCCGCGCGGAAAGGGAATTCCCGGCCGAGAGCCGCGACTGCGCGCTGTCGCCGTCCATGCCCGCGCCGGCTGCTCCGGCGCCCGCCTCGCTGGAGGAGATCCTTCGCCGGCAGCATGAGAGCACCTTCAGCGAATATCTGCTCGACCTGCTCCGCGAGCGCGAGGGCAAGGACTCAGAGGTCTACAAGCGCGCGGAGGTCAGCAAGCAGCTGTTCAGCAAGATCCTGAACGACAGGGATTACCAGCCGACGAAAAGCACGGCGATCCAGCTCGCGATCGGTCTGCAGCTCGATCTGCCGCAGACGCAGAAGCTCCTTGAAAAAGCTGGCTACGCGCTGACGCGCAGCAGCAAGCGGGACCTGGCTGTGGAGTACTGCATCGAACGGAAGATCTACAGCGTCACATTCATCAACGAGGCGCTCGCCGACAGCGGCCTGCCGCTGCTGACGACCGGGCTGAAGGCCTGAAAAGGTCAACTGCGGATTGACCAAAATCCCCTTTCCTTTTGGTATGCTTAAGCCACAAAAAAGGAAAGGGGATTTTTCCATGAACAACAATCTAACCGAGATCGTCTTCATCCTCGACCGCAGCGGCTCCATGGCCGGGCTCGAGGGCGACACCATCGGCGGCTTCAACGCCATGGTGGAGAAGCAGAAGAAGGAAGAGGGGGAGGCCCTGCTTTCCGCCGTGCTCTTCGGCAGCGAGAGCGAAGTCCTGTACGACCGGGTGGACATCAAAAAGATCGAGCCTATGACCGATCGGCAGTACCGTGTGGGCGGCTGCACGGCGCTGCTCGACGCGATCGGAGGGGCCGTGCACCACATCGCCAACGTTCACAAATACGCCCGCGAGGAGGATCGCCCGGCGCGGACGGTATTCGTGATCACTACCGACGGGATGGAGAACGCCAGCCGCTCGTACAGCTATGACGAGGTACAGCGCATGGTGAAGCACGAGCAGGAAAAGTACGGCTGGGAGTTCCTGTTCCTCGGCGCGAACATGGACGCGATCGCCGCGGCGCGCAGATTCGGCATCCGCCAGGACCGCGCCGTGCGCTATTGCAGCGACGGCGCCGGGACGGAGCTGAATTACCGGGTCGTCAGCGAGACGGTCGCGCGCGTCCGCAGACATGAGAAGATCGAGGCGGACTGGAGCGCGCCGATCGCCGCGGACTATGAAAAGCGCGGCGAATAAAAACGAAGGGAGGGATCGCTGTGTACGGTGCGATCTTGGGCGACATGATCGGAGCGCCCTACGAATTTGACAGGGGAAAAAAGACGAAGGACTTTCCGCTCTTCTGCGGGGAGTCGCAGTATACGGACGATTCCGTCATGACGGTCGCCGTGGCGGAGGCTCTGCTGGACAGCCGCGGGCAGGACGATGCGCTTATCCGGGAGACGACGGTGTATTCCATGCGGAAATGGGGCAGAAAATACCGTCGCGCCGGCTACGGCGCACGCTTTGCCGGATGGCTGGCTTCGAAGGATCCGCAGCCTTACGGCAGCTTCGGCAATGGCTCGGCTATGCGCGTCTCGGCGGCCGGCTGGCTGTTCGACACCCTGGAGGAGACGCGCCGGGCGGCGAGGCTGAGCGCCGAGGTCACCCACAACCACCCGGAGGGGATCAAGGGCGCCGAGGCGACGGCCGCGGCGATCTTCCTCGCCCGCACGGGCAGCGGAAAGGACGCGATCAGAGACTACGTCACGGCGGAGTTCGGCTACGACCTCTCGCGCAGCTGCGACGAGATCCGCCCGTGCTATCGTCACAACGAGAGCTGTCAAAAGACGGTGCCGGAGGCGATCACGGCTTTCCTGGAGGGGACGGACTTCGAGGACGTCATCCGCACGGCGGTATCCCTCGGCGGTGACAGCGACACGCTGACCTGCATCGCCGGCAGTATCGCGGAGGCCTTCTACGGCGTCCCGGAGCGGCTGAAAAAGGAATGCCGCGGTCGTCTGCCGCAGGACATGCGCGCAGTGCTCGACCGCTTTGAGCGCGCCCGGAAGAGCGGCCGCGACGCGAACAGAGGAGCATGAAAAGAAAAAACGTCTGATTGTCGAAAAAAGGTCAAGGCGGAGCGCCTTGATCTTTTTTTATCTCCGCTATTGTGTTAGCTCTCCAGAATATGCTATATTTTTATCGGAAAGAGCCCGCCGCCCGGCGGTCTGCGCCCGAGGAAAGGACGCGGACCGACTCTTCCGTTGGGAGGTTATCGGATGAAAACCGTGTTTCTGGCCGTCTTTATCCTGTCCGCCGCCGTACATCTGTACGCGTCCGCCCGGAAAGATACCAAGTGGAGGAATATCTCCAAGCCGCTTATTCTGCTGTCCCTGCTCGGCTTCTATATTGCGGCGGCGCGCGAGCCTTCCGCGGCGATCATCCTGGCCCTGATCTTCAGCTGGACAGGCGACGTCCTCTTGATACCCAAGGGCGTGAAGTGGTTTACGGCCGGCGGCATCGCCTTTATGATCAGCCACGCGTTCTTTATCGTCGGCTACTGCAGGGACGTCGTCTTTTCAAGGATCCCCGGATGGATGATCGTTCTGCTGGCCGTTCTGTTCGCTTCGACGGTGGCCTTTGTCTTTTCAAAGCTGAAGCCGCACCTGCCCAAAGCGCTGTTTTACCCTATGTTCCTCTATCTGCTGATCAACGGCGCGATGAACTGCTTTGCCATCTTCCGCTGTGTCAGCGTCCCGAAGGCCGCGGCGATCGTCACGGCGATCGGCGCCGCGCTGTTCTTCGTTTCGGACACGTCGCTGTTTTTTGTCCGCTTTAATAAGAAAAGCCGTCTGAAGACGCATTTTCTGGTGATGCTCACCTATTCGCTCGGAGAGCTTTTGATCGTTTTGGGACTTATCTGATTACGGAGGGAGAAACATGAAACACTATCTCTACAATTCACTGTCAAACAACGGCATCCGGCCCGAGGTCGCCCCGGGGACGGAACTGGTGGACGCGGTCGGGCTGGATTATGCGGCGTATCTCAACGCCCTCGCACCGGAGGACGAGGTCGTCCTCGTCGGCGGCGACGGCACGCTGAACTACTTTATCAACGCCGTCAAAGGCGTCGAGATCCGCAACAGCGTTTATCTGCTCGGAAGCGGGACCGGCAACGACTTTTTACACGATATCGACGCAAAGCCCGGCGAAGAGGTGCTGATCAACCCCTATCTTGCCAAGCTCCCCACCGTGTATGTGAACGGACGGGAGAAACGCTTCATCAACAACATGGGCTTCGGGATCGACGGATACTGCTGCGAGGTGGCGGATCAGATCAAGGAAAAAAGCCCGCAGGAAAAGATCGACTATTCCGGCATTGCCATCAAGGGGCTGCTGTTCCATTTCAAGCCCTGCCATGCGGAGATCACGGTCGACGGCGTCAGGCATGAATTCGACCACGTTTGGATCGCGCCGACCATGAAGGGCAAGTACTACGGCGGAGGCATGAAAATGGCCCCGGATCAGGACCGCTTTTCCGACAAGCTGACCGTGGTGGTGTACCACTGCCGCTCCAAGCTCAAGGCGCTGATCGCCTTTCCGTCCATCTTCAAGGGCGAGCATGTGAGCAAGACCGACATGGTGCAGATCTATACCGGAAACGAGATCAAGGTGCGCTTTTCCCGTCCCTGCGCCGCGCAGATCGACGGAGAGACGGTGCTGAACGTGACGGAATACACGGCCGTCCAGCCGAAATAAGGGGCGCTCCGCCCTTGAAAGCAAGCAGGGAAAACCGCTAAACCGCCGAAGAACAGGGAGGGATCATCATGTTCATCTTTTGGGGCGACGGTTCGCAGGAGGCGAAAAGCCTGGTCGACGCGATCCGCGTGCGAAGCACGGAAAACTTCAACTGGACCTTTATCTTCATTTTGGCCGTCGTGTTTTACGTTTACTGGAGCGAGATCAACAAGAAGAATTACGAGGCGGTCTGCGCCGGGCTCGCGCTGTACGGCGTCCACTGGCTGTATGAGATCGCCAACGCGGTCATCGGCCGCGTCTTCGGCTATCCGCTGTGGTCGGTTTCGAACGCGTCGACGACCTTTATCCTTCTCGTCGGCGTGTGCTGGGAGCTGTCCATGATGTTCTCTCTGGCGGGCATCATCTCCTTCAAAATGATGCCGCAGGACAGGAACGCGCGCTACTTCGCCAAAAACGGCAGGGGCGGCATCAGCTGCAAGCTCCTCGTCGCGCTGGAGATGGCGCTGCTGTTCGCGCTGTTCGAATCCTTTCTGGCCGGGACGAGCAACCACTCCTTCATTTGGGTGTATAAATGGTGGGGCGTGCTGCCCGTGTTCGTCACAACCTACGTCCCCTTTTTCCTTGCCAGCAATTACGTGCCGGACATGGAGCCGAAAAAGAGAAGAGCCTTTCTGCTTGGTCTCTGGGGACTGGTCGCGCTGCTCCTCGTCATTCTGATCCCTCTGGGCGTTATCTGAACACCGTCCGGAAACCGGAGCGAAAAAGAGAGGATGGAACACATGAAAACACGCCGTTTCCTGGCTGCCCTGCTCTGCCTTGCGGCGATTCTGGCCTGCTGTGCGGCGCAGTCGCTTACACAGTCCGCTGAAGAGACCAGGACTGCCGACGCCGCGGCGGAGACGGGCCGCCTGCTTGCCGACCTGGCCCGCGCTGCCGAGGACCCGAGAGCCGGCGACGAGCAGCTGATAGAAAAGGACCTGCGGGCGATCCGCGCCCTGAACAGCGAGCAATATGAGATCGCAAGCGCCGTCGCGGGGCACTGGCAGCGGGTCTTCCTCGACCCGGATTACCGCCTTTGCCTGTATGACGGAGGCGAACGGGCGGAAGCGCTTACAAGCCGCGGCGTCCCGCGCGGCGCCGCGCACGCCGTCGTCGTGCTGGGCTACGAACTGAAAAACGGCGAGATGCAGCCCGAACTGAAGGGACGCTGTGAGGCGGGCGCCGCCGTTGCACGCAGCTATCCTGCGGCGATCGTGGTCTGCTCCGGCGGAGCGACCGGCCCGAACAACCCCGACAAGCATACCGAGGCGGGACTGATGAGGGACTATCTCGTCGAGGTCTGCGGCCTCGATCCCGAGAGGATCTATATCGACGAGCGGGCGATGACCACCGAAGACAACGCCGTCAACACGTTCCGCATCCTGCAGGAAAAAGGCGTGCATACGATGACGATCGTGACCTCCGCCTATCACCAGCGCTGGGCAGAGGCGGTCTACAATGCGCTCGCGGCGGTATACAGCCGTCAGCGCGGCTACTCGCTCTCTCTCGAAAGCGGCTTCAGCTACGACGTCGAGCCGAGCGTCGAGGCTTACCGCCACGGCGCGAGGATCGCCGCAAGCCAGATCGCGGGCATCCTGGGGATCCCGCGGGACGCGCTGCGCGAATCTCCCGCGGAGGGCTGAGAAGGCGAAAACGAACAAGGGCGACAGACTTTTTTGTCTGTCGCCCTTGTTCGTTTTTGCTTTTATCCCTTGACGCCGCCGGAGGTCAGACCGGCCGTCAGGTGCTTTTCGATCGACATGAACAGGATCACGACCGGGATCGTCGCCACCAGCGAGGCGGCAAAGAGGTATTGCCACTCGATCATGTTGAAGGAGGAGAACTGTGTGATGCCCACGGTGATGGGGCGGTTGGCATCTGTGGAGATCAGCACCGTGGAGATCGTGTACTCGTTCCAGGCGTTGATGAACACAAAGATCAGCGCGGTCACGATGCCCGGCGCAGCCATGGGGATCAGCACGCGCGTCAGCGCGCCGATCGTGCCGCAGCCGTCGATCAGGGCGGCCTGTTCCATCTCCGGTGAGATCGACACGAAGGTGCCGCGCAGCAGCCATACGGCAAAGGCCTGGTTGAAGGCGGCGTTGATGAGCATCAGCCCCAGCACGCTGTTGTTCAGATGCAGCGTGTTCATCAGCTGGGAAATGCCGATGAGCAGCACGACGGGGGAGAACATCTGGCTCATGATCACAAAGCCGAGAAAGGCCTTCTTGCCGAAAAAGTTCATGCGCGCCATGGCGTAGGCCGCCGGGACGCCGCAGAGCATCGCCACGACGGTCGCGCCGCCGGCGACCAGCAGGGAATTCAGCAGGTAGCGCGGCACGCCGCGGTGGATGATGTCGGTCAGATTGCTCCAGTTCCACTTTGTCGGGAACATATGCAGAAAATACATGTCAAGAGTTTCGGCGTTGGAGCGAAAGGCCGTGATCGTCATGACGTAGTAGGGATAGAGCGTGACGAGGCAAACGATGATGACGAAAAGATAAAGCAGACCGCGCAGCAAGGTGCTCCGGATCGCGCCGAAGCGAAGCTGTATCGCCGCAAGCAGCGAGACGAGCAGCGCAGGGATCAGCATCCAGATGAGCGGGGCGTGCTTCACGTCGAGCCCGGCGAGCGCGCTGCCGATGCCTTCGCCCATCTGCCCCGAGAAGAGCAGACGGTCCATTTTGGCAAAGAACGCCTCCCTGCCCTCCTCGATCAGACCGGCGTTATACAGCGAGATCTGGCGGGAGAAGGCGTAGTTGTTCATCAGCACGAACACCGGCACAGCCAGTACGGCGACAAGCAGCGCCGCGCAGGCGAGCGAGCGCAGCAGCGCGCTGCGGCGCGGGAGATAACGCTGCGGCAGGTCCATCTCGCCGCGGCAGCCGAGCAGCGCGCAGCCGAGCGCGAGCGCCGTCATCGCCAGGATCAGGATCAGAACGGTCTCCGAGGGCAGGCCGCTGCCCAGGAAGGAGAAGACGTTTTTCGAAAAGCTCTCGTTGATCGTAAAGGTGATCAGCGAGGTCGTCTCGCCCTTGGAGTTGACGCGCGTGAGCACGTCCTCGTCGAGCTCCACGTCGAAGCCCTGCGCGCGGTATCCCTCCGCGACGGTCTCGACCTCCTCCTTCACGGCGAGGTATTTCTCATCTCCGACGAAGGTGTTGGGGGATTTCTTGATGTAGACCGCGGCGTTGAAGCGGTACAGCGGCAGGCTCATCAGGATGAGCGCGAGCACGATCCCCAGAACCAGGAGAAGAAGAGAGAGGCGGTTTGCCTTTTTCAGATCGGGATCTCTCATGACTCTTCCTCCTTCCGCATGACCGTGACCATATAGATCCCCGCGCAGAGACAGAGGATAAGGAAGCCGATCACGGACAGGGCTGTGGCAGGTCCCTTTTTACGCTCATAGAATGAGAGCATATAGAGATACGTGATCATCGTATCCGTCTTGTGCGCGGGCGCGCCCTTGGTCATGGTGTAGACGATCGGGAAAGAGTTAAAAACATAGATGATATTCAAAACGGTGCTCACGGTCAGCGAAGGTCTGACCAGCGGCAGCGTGATCTTCCACAGCTTGCTCCAGAAGCCCGCGCCGTCCACGGTGGCCGCTTCGTACAGCGAGCCGTCGATCGACTGCAGGCCGGAGAGAACGCAGAAGGTGACGAAGGGCACCGTGACGAAGATGCCGACGCCGCACTCCCAGATGAACTCGACGGTATAGCTCGTCCGCCAGTTGATCGCCTGGCCGACGATGCCCAGATTCAGCAGCACGTTGTTGAGGTTGCCGTACTCGTACTTGATGATATAGTTCCACACCGAGGCCTGGATGACCAGCGAGGTCGCCCAGGGGAAAACAAGGATCGAGCGGGCGATCTTGCGCCCGCGGAACTGCTGGTTGAGCACCATCGCGATGATGAAGCCCAGCAGCGTCGAGAGCCCGACCACCGAGATCACCCACCAGAAGGTGTTCATCATCACGGTCTTGAAGGCGGGCAGCTTGACCGCGTCGGTGAAGTTCCGAAAGCCGATGAAGCCGCCGATCACGCCGCCGGGCGTGATCTCGCTGAAGGACAGCTTGAAGACGATCAGGATCGGAAAAACGACGAAGATCGAGATCAGCAGGATGCTCGGGAGCAGCCAGACATAGGGCTCCCATTTGCGCTTGCCCTGGATGGAATTCAAGGAGATCCCCTCTTTCTTGGAAGAACGCTCATTGAAAAACGGACTCGGCTGGGATCAGCCGAGTCCGTCCGTTGCGGGAAATCAGCCTGCGACTTCGGCCTGCAGCGCATCCAGACCGGCCTGGACGTCGCCGCCGATCAAAGCGTTCTGCTCGACCGTGGTGACACCCTGGCGGACCGTGGCCCATTCAGCCTTGGCGGCGGGATAGAACTGGCAGGAGCCGAGGACGTCCAGCCACGCGCCGAAGGAAGGATCGGACGCGACGAGCGCCTCAACGGCGGAGTTGACGGCGGGCAGGAAGCCCTCCATGCTGACCCAGCCGACATAGTTCTCGGGATCGTAGAAGAACTTCAGGAACTTGCCGATGGCCTCGTTGCGCGCGGCCTGGTCGGGAGCGGAGTCGTCCTTGAAGGCCATGACGCGGTCCATGACGCCGACGGAGGAGCCGGTCTTGCCCTCGTTGGCGGGGATGCCGGCGGTGGCCATGTTGATGCTGCCGCCCTTATCGGAAACGTAGGTGGGCAGCTGGTTGGTCGTCAGCAGCATCGCGAGCTTGCCGGCGGCGAACATATCCTGCAGGTCATAGCGGGTCTCGGTGGCGGGGTTGGGGTTGGTGAAGCCCTTGTTCACAAGGCCGACCGCGAAGTTGACGGCCTCGACGTTCTCCGGGCTGTTCAGGGCCCAGTTGCCGTCGGCGTCGACAAAGCCGCCGCCGTTGCCCCAGGCATAGTAGGCAAAGCAGGCCTGGCCCTCGTCGGTGGTCATGTCGATGCCCCAGGGATAGATTTCGCCGTTGTAATAGTCAAGGATAGCCTGGCAGGCGTCCTCGAGCTCGGCCCAGGTGGTCGGGACCTCGACGCCGGCGTCCTTGAGCAGGTCGACGTTGTAGAACAGCGCGCGGGCGGAGGCAAGGTCGGGAACGGCCCACACGGTGTCGTCGATCACGGACTCAGCGATGAAGGCGGGGAAGAAGTCGTTGTACAGATCCTCCGGGCAATAGTCCTTGACGGGCATCAGCAGTCCGTCGGGAACGAACTCGGAGAAGGTGTCGATGTTCAGGATGTCGGGGGCGTTGTTGTTGGCGATGCGGGTGTCGACGACCTGGTGCACGTCGTTCCAGGAAATGACCTCGAGGTTGAGCTTGATGCCCGGGTTCTCGGACTCGAACTTATCGACGAAGTTCGTGCCGTTCATGCCGGAGCCCAGGAACCACTCGTTGGTGTTGGGACCGTACTGGCAGATGATGACGTCCAGCGTGACGCCCTCATCGGCGGGTGCTTCCGCAGGCTGTTCGGCAGGAGCTTCGGCGGCGGGGGCCTCGGCGGCGGGCGCCGGAGCGGCCTGCTGGCCGCAGGCGGCCAGAGCGAAGACCATGACGGCAGCAAGAAGAAGCGCTAAGAACTTTTTCATTTTCCACATTCTCCTTATAAATGATCTGTCGCTTTCACGACGCCCATATTTTACTTTTCGTCGGTCATTTTGTCAAGTACACGGGGCGTTTTCGACAGAAAAAAGGAACGGAATTTGTGCAAGGTATACAACACAGCACAAATTTTTACTCCTTTTTGAGCAAGCGGCGGAGCCCGAGAAAAGCCCCGACGAATTCTTGCGCATCGGAGCGAAAGGGGGTATACTGAGGAAAAACGGGAAAAGAGGAAAAAAGATGAAAAGAAGCCTGCTCCTTATCCTTGCTCTGGCGTGTGTGCTCTGCGCCTGCGGCCGGCAGGCCGCTCCGGCGCCCGCCGCCGAAGCTCCCGCCGCCGAAGTGGCGGAAGAGTTCCAAAGCCTTCGCCACGCGGAGATCACGATCCGCGACTACGGCACGGTGAAGCTCGAGCTCGACGAGGGCAGCGCGCCCATCACCGTGGCGAATTTCTGCAAGCTCGCGCAGCAGGGCTTTTACGACGGTCTGACCTTCCACCGCATCATGGACGGCTTTATGATCCAGGGCGGCGATCCGAAGGGGGACGGCACCGGCGGCGCGGACGAAAAGATCCGCGGCGAGTTCGCGCAGAACGGCGTGGACAATCCCATCAGCCACGTCAAAGGCGTGATCTCGATGGCGCGCGCGAAGGATCCGGACAGCGCCAGCTCCCAGTTTTTCATCACCGTCGCGGACGCGACCTTCCTCGACGGCGGCTACGCCGCCTTCGGCCGCGTGGTCGAGGGCATGGAGATCCTCGAGCAGATCGCGAAGGACGCCCGGCCCGTCGACAACAACGGCACCATCCCGCCCGATCAGCAGCCTGTGATCGAGAGCGTCGTCATTACCGACTGAGCGCGGTCCGTCCGCGCAGAAAACCATTTTTTCACGGGAGGCAAAAGCCATGCAATCAGATATTTTTTGGATCATGCGGCCCTTCAACACGCTTTTTCTCGTCGTTTTTGCGGTTTTCCTCGCGCTGCTGGTTTTCGCAAGCCTGCTGCTGCGCGGCAAGAGCGACAGGACGAAGACCACCGTGCTCGTCGCCGCCTGCCTCGTGACCTTCGTCGGTTATTTCATCTATAAATACATGCTCTCGCTCGACGCGGACTACAACGTCATCACGGCGAACATGGGCGGCTTCAACTGGTGGGGAGAGCTTCCGCTGCAGCTGTGCAACATCAATATGATGCTCATCCCCATCGCCGTGCTGCGAAAAAGCCGTCCGCTGATGTGCTTCGGCTTTTTCGTCGCGCCGCTCGGCGCGCTGATGGCGCTCGTGATGCCGGGCAACGGCTTTGACGGCTATTCTCTGCTGCTGCCGCGCATGCTGGGCTATTACGGCACGCATTTCATGATCGTGATCGAGGGCCTGGCCATCGTGTGCTTCGGCCTCTACCGTCCGCGCTTCCGCGATCTGCCGCGCACGGTGCTCGCGGCCTTTCTGATCGCGCTCGCGATCTTCGGGGTCAATATGCTTCTGCGCTGGAGCGGCCTGCACCCCAAGGCCAATTACTTCTTCTCGGTTGAGACAGAGGGGAACTTCCTGCTGGAGATTTTCTATAAGTGGATCCCCGTACCCTTTCTGTATCTGATCCCCGCGCTGCTGATCCTGGTGCCCTATATGGCGCTCGTCACCGCCCCCTTTGCGATCGCCGACCGCGCGCGCGCGGGGAAGGAGAAAGCCGGACAGGAGGCGAAGGTATGAAGGTCTATGAGGGGAAGATCCTCAGCGTGAACGCGCGCGACGAGGTCTTCCGCTATCTCGTTGAGGACGGGGGAAAGATCCTTTTCACAGGCGACGAGCTGCCGGAGGCGTATGCCGCCGCGCCGCGCGTCGTGCTGGGCGAGCGGGCGCTGATCCCGCCCTTTGCCGACACCCATCAGCATTTCGCCTCTTTTGCGGCCTTCAACGCGGGACTGAACGTCATGGAGGCCGAATCCAACGAGGAGATCCTCGCGATGGTCGACCGCTTTGCCGCCGACTGCCCCAGCAGGACGCTCATCGCCTTCGGCGCCTCGCCGTATTCGGTCAGAGAGCGGCGTTTGGTCAGCCGCACGGAGCTCGACGGCGTCACCCACGGCAAGCCGATCTTTCTTGTCAAGTACGACGGCCATGCCTGCGTGGTCAACACGGCGCTGCTGGAGAAGCTGCCGAAAAAGCTTGCCTCGCTGCGCGGGTATCACCCGGACACGGGCGAGATGAATCAGGAGGCCTTTTTCGCGGTTTCGGATTTCATCACCAATTCGATCTCGCCGCCGGAGCTGCTGCGCGATATGCAGCTCGCCGCAGACTATGAGGCCTCGAAGGGCATCGGATTGATCCACACGGTCAGCGGCGTGGGCTTCCCGATGGATCTGGATATCTCCATGGAGACCTGGTTTGCGAGAAGTGTCCAGAGCGGGCTGCAGCTGCGAGTCTTTTCCCAATCCCTGGACCCGAGGACCGCGCTGCGCCGCGGCCTTCCGCGGATCGGAGGCTGCTTTGCCTGCGCGCTCGACGGCTGCTTCGGCTCGCAGGACGCCGCCGTGCGCGAGCCCTACGCGCTCCAGGGAGCGGGGAGCGGCGTGCTCTATTACACGGACGGGCAGGTCGCCGATTTCTGCAGAAAGGCCAACCGCGCCGGGCTGCAGATCGAGATGCACGCCATCGGCGACCGCGCCTTCGAACAGGCGGCCCGCGCGCTGAAGGCGGCGTTGGACGACTGCCCGCGCGAGGACCATCGCCACGGCATCATCCACGCCTGCCTCCCGACGGCCGAGGGCATGGCGATCTGCCGCGACTACGGCATCCAGCTGCCCATGCAGATCGCCTTCGACAACTGGCGGCAGGAGCCGCAGGAATATACCGGGGCGCTGCTCGGAGAAGAGCGCAATGCCGCGCTTAACCCCGTACGCTCCTTCGACGAGCTCGGCTGCGTCGTATCCTTCGGCAGCGACGCGCCTTGCACCGCGCCGGATCCGATCGTTTGGCTGCACAAGGCGGTCAACCACTCCAATCCCGCCCAGCGCGTCACGATCCGAAAGGCGCTGCGCATGGCCACGCGGAACGGCTACTGGACGAGCTTCGACGAGCTCGAGCGCGGCTCGCTTGAGCCGGGCAAGATCGCGGACATGGCGATCCTCTCGCATGACCCCTACACGATAGACGGCTCCCGCCTGTGCGAGCTGCAGGTGGAGGGCCTGATCCTCGGCGGCGAGGCGTACCGCCCGCAGAGCCAGAGCATCCCCGCCGCGGTCCTGCGGGGCATGTTTTCAAAGAAAAAAGCATAGAACAGACGGAAAAGCCGAAAAAAAGTATCCCCCCGGGGGGCTTGCGGGCCTCAAAAGGCGGCATTATACTGTGAGCATCCGGAAAAAAGGTGGTGCTCTTCATGCATATGGCAGACGCCCTGCTGGCCCCCGCCGTCGCCGCGACGATGTACGTGGCATCCGGCACCGCGGTCGGCGTATCGATCCACAAGCTGAAAAAAGATGACGAGCCGCAGAAGCTGCCCGTCATGGCGGTCACGGCCGCGCTGGTCTTTGCCGGACAGATGATCAACTACACGATCCCCGGCACAGGCTCCTCCGGCCACATGTGCGGCGGCATGATGCACTCCGCGCTGCTCGGCCCATACGCGGGCTTTCTGTCGATGATCGTGATCCTGGCGATCCAATGTCTCTTCTTTGCCGACGGCGGCCTGATGGCTCTGGGCGCGAACGTCTGGAATATGGCGTTCTACGGCTGCTTCGTCGGGTACTTCCTGATCTGGCGCCCGATCATGCAAAGCCGCTGGTTCGGCGCGGGCAAGGGCGCGCAGCGCGCGCGCATCGTCGCCGCGTCGATCATCGGCTGTATCGTCACGCTGCAGCTCGGCGCCTTCTCCGTCGTGCTGGAGACCAGTCTCTCCGGCATTACCGAGCTGCCCTTCGGCGCCTTTGTCGCGCTGATGCAGCCCATCCATCTGGCCATCGGCCTTGTCGAGGGCCTGATCACTTCCGCCGTGCTGCTCTTTGTCTATGAGTCCCGGCCCGAGCTGCTCCAGTGCGTCGAGCCCGCGGAGGGCGGGAGCTCCAGGCGCTCGCTCAAGGCGGTCGTCGCGATCCTTGCGGTCGTCGTACTCGTGGTCGGCGGCGGGCTGAGCCTGCTGGCCAGCTCCAACCCCGACGGCCTCGAATGGGCGCTCTTCGGCAACGCCGAGGAGGGCTATGCCGAAAACATGGGCCTTGACGAGGAGAACTACGGCGTCGAGAGCGCCGCGGCCGAGACGGCCGGCGCGATCCAGGAGAAGACGTCCTTCCTGCCGGACTATGCCTTCGCGGACAACGACGCCGCGGTAGGCACCACGGTGTCGGGCGTCGTCGGCTCCGCGATGGTCGCGGGCGTCGCGATCCTGATTTGCCTCGCCGGCGGCTTCTTCCGCAAAAAAAGGCAATCTGCCTGAACCCTTTGCCTGATCAGTTAAAAAAGGGGCGTCTGACGACGCCCCTTTATTCCACGTTCAGAGAGTGTGTATCCATGAACAAGATGCAGAAGGCGCTGCACGAGCTCGCCGAGATGGACGAGCTCGCCGCGCGTTCCTCGCCGATCCATTCGCTGCACCCCGCGGCGAAGCTGATCGCCACAATTGCATATATCCTTGTCACGCTCTCCTTTGACAAGTACGATCTCAGCGGCCTCGTCCCGATGCTGCTCTGGCCGATCCTGCTCTTCCAGATCTCCGGCGTCGAGCTGCGCAGCTGCTTTTACAAGCTGCGCATCGTGCTGCCGCTGGTCATGGCGGTGGGGCTGTTCAACCCCTTCTTCGACAAGGAGATCGTGCTGCGCATCGGCCCGGCGGCCGTTTCCGGCGGCGTGGTGTCGATGCTCACGCTGATGCTCAAGGGTCTCTACTGCCTGATGGCCTCTTTCCTCCTGATGGCGACGACGCCGATCGACAATCTCTGCGCCGCATTGCGGCAGCTGCACGTGCCGAAAATGCTCGTCACGCTCCTGCTGCTGACCTATCGCTATGTCGGCGTGATGACCGGGGAGCTCGCGATCATGACCGAGGCCTACCATCTGCGAGCGCCCGGGCAAAAAGGGATCCACATCTCGGCCTGGGGCTCCTTCCTCGGCCAGCTGCTGCTGCGCAGCATGGACCGCGCGCAGGAGCTGTATGCCAGCATGCTGCTGCGCGGCTACCACCAGCATTTCCATTACGCGGATATCAAGCCGTTCCGCCGGCGCGACGCGCTGTATCTGATCGGCTGCGTCCTGGTCTTCGCGCTGCTGCGATACGGTAAAATCGCGCAGCTTCTCGGATCCGCGATCGTGAGGTGAGAGAAATGATCGAGTTTCAAAACGTAAGCTTCGCCTATGAAAAAGGGAGACCGGTGCTGCGGGACCTGAGCTTCCGCATCGAGCGCGGCGAGGCCGTGGGCCTGATCGGCGCGAACGGCGCGGGCAAATCCACGGTCATGAAGCTGCTGCTCGGCCTGCTGCAGGGCGAGGGGAAGATCCTCGTCGACGGCCTCGAGGTCAAGCGCGAGACTCTCGGCGAGGTGCGCAGAAAGCTCGGCTTCGTGCTGCAGAACTCCGACAACCAGATGTTCATGCCCACGGTGTATGAGGACATGATCTTCGCACCGCTGAACTACATGCTCTCGCGCGAGGAGGCCGACGCGCGGGTGGACGCCGTTCTCGCGCGGCTGGGGCTGGAAGATCTCAAATACCGATACAACCACAAGATCTCCGGCGGCGAAAAGCGCATGGCGGCCATCGCGACGATCCTCGCGATGGAGCCTGAGGCGGTCCTGATGGACGAGCCGACCTCCGCGCTCGACCCCTTCAACCGCCGTCTTGTCATCAACACGATCAGAGAGCTTCTGCAGACGAAGCTGATCACATCCCATGATCTCGATATGATCCTTGACACCTGCGGACGGGTGATCCTGCTCTCCGGCGGGCGCATCGCGGCGGACGGCCCGGCGCAGACGATCCTGCGGGACCGCGTGCTGCTGGAGGCGAACCGCATGGAGCTGCCTCTGAGTTTGATGGGAAGAGAATAAAAAAAGAGAGCCTCACGGCTCTCTTTTTTGTTGGATATAAGGCTCAGTGATCCACGCCGACCATGACGGAGGTGGCTTTGACGATGGCGTAGGCTTCCTTGCCGGGCTCGAGGCCGAGCTCGCGGATCGCGTTCATTGAGATTGTGGCGCTCATGACGTTGCCGCCGCCGATGTCGATCTTGACGATGCCGTTGACGGCGCCTTCCTGAATGTCGACGACCTTACCCTTGAACTGATTTCTGGCGCTGATTTTCATATCGGTAATTCCTTTCATTCATAAAGCAATAAGATATTCGCCGCCGCGATCCCCAGCTCCCCGGGGAACTGCGGAGGCTTTTTGTCTTTCGCAAGCCGCCACCAGATCGCGGGACTGTCCCCGCGCTGCGCGGCGTAGCGGAACTGGATGATCGTCTCGAAGGGTTCCTCCATCTCCTCGACAAAGCGCACCGGGAAACGGTTCTGCTGTGCCGCGGGATTGAAGTAATGCGCGCGGATGCCGACCGCGCAGAGCCTCTCTTCGACGCGCTGCTTCGTTTCGAGGCGGACGCCCCATTCCGGGACCTCCACCGTGTGCGCGTCCACTCTCCTCGCGGCGGTGATATTCTTGCAGCCGGTGAGCACGGCCGCGGGGATGCTGCCGGGATCGGCAAAGAGCTCCTTCGTGGGCTTGCTGGTCAACAGCCGCCCTTTGTCCATCACGGCGATCTCGCGGCTCATATTGTAGGCCTCGTTGCGGTCGTGCGTCACCATCAGCACCTCGCGTCCGAAGCGTTCGAGAAGATCACGCATCTCGACCTTCAGCGAGTCGCGCAGATGCGCGTCGAGAGCCGAGAAGGGCTCGTCGAGCAACAGGATCTGCGGGTCGTTCACAAGGATCCGCGCGAGCGCCGTGCGCTGCTGCTGGCCGCCGGAGAGCTGGGCGGGCTTCCGCTCCTCCAGCCCCTCGAGCTGCATCATCCGCAGCATCTCGCGCAGGCGGGTTTCCTTTACTGCCCTGTCCTTCTCACGGTTCAGCCCGCAGAGGATGTTCTGCCGTACGGTCATATTGGGGAAAAGCGCATAATTCTGGAACAGATAGCCCACGCGGCGCTTCTGCGGCGGCAGATTGATCCCCGCCGCGGAGTCGAAGAGCACGCGGCCGTCGAGCTCAATGCGTCCCTCGTCGGGCTTTTCGATGCCCGCGATGAACTTTAGGGTCATGCTCTTGCCGCAGCCCGAGGCGCCGAGCAGCGAGGTGATCCCTTTCCCGGCCGTGAAGCTCACGTCCAGCGTGAAGCTGTCGAGCCGCTTGCGTACGTCAACGTGCAGACTCATGCTCTCACCGCCTTCTTCTGACGCGCCTCGAGCATGTTCACGCTCAGCAGGACGACGGTGCTGATCGCGAGGTTGATGAGCACCCAGAACATGGCGCCCTTTTCATCGTCCGTGCGCCACAGCTGGTAGACCGTCGTCGAGATCGTGGCGGTCTTGCCGGGCGTATAACCGATGAGCATGCTCGTCGCGCCGTATTCGCCGAGCGCGCGGGCGAAGGCCAGCACCGTTCCGGCCATGATGCCCTGCCGACAGGCGGGCATGCGGATGCGCCAGAAGATATAGGTGTTGGAAAGGCCCAGCGTCTGACCCGAGTAGGCCAGCGTTTTGTCGAAGCTCTCAAAGGCGCCGCGGGCCGTGCGGTACATCAGCGGGAAAGCCACCACGGCCGCCGCGAGGACGCCGCCGTACCAGGTCATGACGAACTTGACGCCGAACTGCATCAGAAAGATGCCGAGCGGGCGCTTCACCCCGAAAACGAGCAGCAGAAAATAACCGCATACCGTGGGCGGCAGCACCATCGGCAGCGTGAGGATCACATCCAGCACGCCCTTGACCGTGCGCGGCAGCCTGGCTGCGTAATAGGCGAAGAAGATCCCCGTGAAGAACACCAGCACGCAGCTGATCGCGGCGATGCGCAGCGAGTTGATCAGAGGATACCAGTCGAAATTCATAGACGATACTCCCACATGGGCCGGCGGCACGGGAAACGCGCCGCCGGCCTAAGGTTTACGAAAAAACTCAGGCGGCCGGGGAGAAGCCGACGCTCTCAAAGACAGCGGTGGCCTCGGGGCCGGTCAGGTAGTCGAGGAAGGCCTGAGCAGCCTCAGGATTTTTGCTGACGTTCAGGACGGCGGCGGGATAGATGACCTGTCCGCACATGTCCTTTGTGGCGGTATCCACGATCGTGAGACCGGCGCTGAAGGCGTCGGTGGCGTACACGACGCCGCAGTCGACGCTGGCCTCCTTGACCTGCGTGGTGACTTCCTTGACGTTGGTGCCGTAGGTGAGCTTGCCGGCGGCGGCGAGCTCTTCCTCGTTCAGCTCAAAGAATGCGAAGATCTTCTGCGTGTACTGGCCGACGGGAACGTCGCTGTTGCCCATGGCGAAGAGGATCTCGCCGTCCCTGAGCAGGGAGATAAGCTGATCAAAGCTTTCGATGCCCTTGGGATTGCCGTCGGGGACGACCAGAGCCACCTTATTCTCCAGCAGATTGATGCGGCTGCCCTGCAGCACGAAGTCGAGCCCGTCGGGGTTCTTCTCCGCATCGCAGGAGGCGTCGAGCGCGTTCATCTGTTTCGGAGCGGCGGAGATGAACAGGTCGCAGTCCGCGCCCTCCTGGATCTGGGTCTTGAGCGTGCCGGAGGAGTCGAAGTTGCAGGTGATGGTCACGCCGGGATTGGCGGCTTCGTACATGGCCTTGATCTCCGTCATCGTCTCGGTCATGGAGGCGGCGGCGAAGACGATGAGCTCGACCTCTTCCGCGGGAGCGGGCTCCTCGGCTGCGGTCTGATCGGGCGGCTGTTCTGCCGCCGGAGCGGGCGCGGCCTGCCGGCCGCAGGCTGCCAGCGCAAAGATCATACAGAGCGCCAGCAGCAGTGCTGTGGTTTTTTTCATTTCTTCTGTCTCCTTTTCCCGTTTTTCAGGGAATATGATATTTATACAAACACGGCTTTACGTGTTCATATACAGATGAAAGAAAAAAAGGGGAGAGTTCAGAGGGGTCGCCCCTCTGATTTTCGTCCGCAGACGAAAACACATCCGATCGTTTTTCGCGGGGGCGCGCACCGCGCGAAAAACGCTTCCCGGCCTGCGAGTGCGCGAGCGTCTCGCGCAAGCGAGCGCGCGCAGTCAGGCCGCAGCTCCTGCCCTCAAAGCTCAGTGAGCCTTGAAGGCGGTCAGGTCCCCTTGCCGAAGCCGCAGTTCGGGAAATGGCAGACCTTGCAGTTCAGGCACAGTCCGCCGTGACCCAGAGCGGCGAGATGCTCCTTCGTGATCGGCGTGTCCGTCACGAGATGGGGCAGCAGCAGATCGAAGATCGTGCGGCGCGCGTACATCACACAGCCGGGCAGGCCGCACACGGGCCGCCCGTCGGGCATGTAGGAGACGAGGAACATCGCGCCGGGCAGTACCGGCGAGCCGTAGGAGACGATGTTCGCGCCGGTGTTTTTGATCGCCAGCGGCGTGCGGTCGTCGGGGTCCACGCTCATGCCGCCGCTGCACACGACCATCTCACAGCCCTTCGAGAGCATGTCGAGGATCGCGGCGGTGATCTTCTCGTGGTCGTCGTTCAATGTCACGTGCTCTACCATCACGCTGCCGCCGAATTCACGCAGCTTCTCGACGATGACGGGCGTGAAGGTGTCTTCGATGCGGCCGTAGAAGACCTCGTTGCCGGTCGTGACGACGCCGACCTTCTTCGCCTTGAGCGGCACGAGCTTCAAAAGCGGCTCGCCGCCCACGGCCTCTTTGGCGCGCTCCATCTTTTCCTTTTCGATGATCAGCGGGATCACGCGCATCGCTGCCAGCTTCTCGCCCTTGCGCACCACGAAGCCCGAAGCGCGCGTGGCGATCATCATCTCGCCGAGCGAGTTGATCGTGCGCAGGCGCTCCACGTCCACAAGCAGCAGCCCGTCGATGTCGGCCACGAGCTCGATCTTGCCCTCCTTCGGCTCGGAGGCGTGCATGTGCTCGTTCTGGCAGAGTGAACGCAGCACATCGGCCGCGTCGTCCTCGTGCAGCATGTTCTCGTTGTTTTCCCAGATATAGATATGGTCCTTGCCCACGCTCAGCAGCACGGGCACGTCCTCTTCGCGGATGATGTGTCCCTTGCGGAACACGGGGCCCTTCTTTTCGTCCTTGATGATCTGCGTGATGTCGTGGCAGAGCATATGCCCCACCGCGTCCTGGGTGCGCATCAGTTTCATGGTCTGACCTCTCTCTCCATATTATCGGATCAGCTCCGCTCCGCAGAGCCTGTTGATCTTGTCTTTGAATGCTTTTGCCGTCTCGTATCTGCGCGCATGCGCCCCGATTGCCTCCGGCGTCGTACACTTCGCGGCCGACGCGGCAAAGCGCTCTTCGAGCGAAACGCGCCGCGCGCCGCGCACAGCCTTGTCCGCTATGTACACCACGGCGGCCTCGTTCAGCCCGGAGCACTCCGGGTCGTGGTGCTGCCTCACGATCTCCGCGAGTTTTGGATAACCCAGCTCGGAGAGCCAGCGCGCACCGAGCGAGGCGTGCTCTTTCCCGGCGATGCGGGCGATGTCGTGCAGCAGCGCGGCGGCGTGCACCGCTTCGGCGTCAAGCGGAAGGCCTTTTCCCCGCAGCGCGGCGCAGAGCTCGTCCGCCAGCGCGGCCACGGCGCGGCAGTGCCCGCGCAGAGCCTCGTCGC
>JAFRDM010000037.1 GCA_017403885.1 Oscillospiraceae bacterium | reverse complement strand
GTTGCCCATCCAGTAGCAGATGATCTCGCGGTTCAGCATGACGGGCTTGATGAGCATGATCATGCAGCCGAGGGCGATCGCGGTGGCGAGGAAAGCGATAAGGTTGCGGAGGAACTTGTTCCTGCCGAAGAGAACGATCAGGAACGCGCCGAGAAACAGCGCCATCACCGAGTAGATCGGGAAGTGTTGATAGCTCAGGAAACTCATCCTCTCAGCCTCCTTATCTCTCTGGTGTCGATCGTGCCGTATTCCTCCTGCAGCTTGACGACGAGCGAGAGGGACATGGCCGTGACGCAGGCGCCGATGACGATGCTCGTCAGCGTGAGCGCCTGGGGGATGGGATCGACGAAGTAGCTGGCCCTGGTAAGCTCTCCCATCGTGAAGATCGGCGCGGTGCCGCCGGGATTGAAGCCTACCGTGATGATCAGCAGGTTCACGCCGTAGTCGGCGATGCCGAGACCGATGACGGTCTTGACCAGGTTATACTTGGCGACGATCGTATAGAAGCCGAGGACGATGAGGAAGAAAGCAGCGATATAGTTATACGTAATCATATCTCTTCCACCTCATTCTTTCTCGTCGGTGCCCTTGACCATCAGCAGGCCGAGCATCGTGACCGCCAGCACACCGACGCCCGTGAGCACCTTCAGGCCGACGATCGTGTCCATGATGAAGATCGTGCCCGAGCTGAAGAGGTCGCCGATATTGCCGATGTTGGAAAATACGTTCTGGCAGAAGTTGCCGAGGTAGGCGACGCCGAGCATGGCCGCCGCGACGTAGAGGATGGACATGAAGCCCTCCGCGCCGTGGAGGAAATGCGGGTGGACCGCCTGCAGGGTGGTCTCATAGCCGTGGCCGAAGTAAATCAGCGTCACGATGCCGACCATCAGCACGCCGCCCTGGAAGCCGCCGCCGGGGCTCAGGTGGCCGTGGAGGATGATATAGAACATGTAGACCAGGGCCACGGGGAGGATCTTGTCCGCGCCGCAGCGCAGGATCACGTTCTTGAAGCGGGGCTTATTCTCCATCTTTGCTCTCCTCCTTTGCCTTTTTCGTAAAGAGGATGACCGCGGAGCCGGCGACCGCCGTGATCAGGATGAACGCCTCGCCCATGGTATCATAACCACGGAAGTCGAAGACGATCGAGGTCACGTCGTTGACCGAATGGGTCTCGGAGAGGTTCTGCTGCACGATCGCGGCGGCGGCGCCGTCGGCGACGGAATCGTTGTAGCTCTCCGGATTCTGCTGAAGATCATAGACGCTCACCGCGGCGTTGCGGCCGTCGTAGGTGCGGGGCATCCGGGCCATGCCCAGTGCGCCGCAGAGCATCGCGACGAGCATTACGCCAAGGCAGACGTAGGTGAGGAACTTCTTCATGACTCGTCCCCTCCTTTGCCTTTGATCTTTTTCAGCGTGACGATGAAGATCAGCGGGCTGAGGGCGGCGCCGACTGCCAGCTCGGAGATCGCGACGTCGGGCGCGTGCATGATCAGGAAAGCCGCGGCCGCGAAGATGCCGGTCACGCTCAGGGCGATAACGGCCGAGAGCAGATTGTCGAGGTGGCAGGCGAGGATCGCGGACACGCAAAGTCCGGTGACGACGAGAACGTCGAGAATGACCATGACATTACTCATTTCCCAGATCCCTCCCCAAATCATCGGTCTCCATCGGCTTGTCGGGGCGGATGCCGGCGCGGTAGGCGCCCTTGGCGATCGCGTGCGCGCCGATGGGATTGACGGTGATGATCAGCAGGGCGATCACCGCGATCTTGATCGCGGCGGAGACGCTGCCCATGATGAAGATCGCATAGAGCAGAGCGCCGAGAGCTACGCCGATCACGCCCATCGTGTTGACGCAGGTGGAAGCCTGCATGCGGCAGAAGGTGTCGGGCATTTTGATAATGCCCTTCGTTCCGGCAAGGGCGAAAACCAGGCCGATGCCGATCAAAACGTCAATGACGATCCGCAGAGCCATCGTTCCACCCCCTTCCTTCGAGATAGCGACCGACCAGCAGCGTGTCGATGATGCCGAGCATCGCCGTGATGATCGCAAGGTCCAGATAAATGCCTCTTCCGGAAAAGAGCGAGAAGAGGATCATCGCGCAGCAGATCAGTGTGTCCGCCGCGTCGCCGGCGACCATCCGGTCGGCGGCCGTGGGGCCCTTGATCAGCCTGTAGAGGTTGATGAAGGCCAGGCAGGCGAAGGCCACGGAGAAAATCAGAATATCACTCATTTCCAAATCCTCCCGATCCATTTCTCCATCCTGCCCTTGATGATCTCGCCGGCCTTGACACGGTCGGTCTCGGCGACGTCGATCCAGTGGATGTAGTAGTAGTCCTTTCCGTCCTCCTCGGCGATGTCCAGCGTGATGGTGCCGGGTGTGAGGGTGATGGAATTGGCCAGCATCGCCTCGGCGTAGCCGTCGGGCAGGTCCACGGGGACCTTCACGATGCCGGGGTTGACGTCCTTGCAGCCGCCGAAGCAGCGTCTTGCCATGTCAAGGTTGGCCTTGAGCAGTTCGCCGAGGAAGACGAACACATAGACAAGCAGGCTGAAGAAGCGGCGCGGATGGACGAGGCGGAACGCTTTCTCCTGAATGAAGAAGCGCGACGCAAACAGGGCCGCCGCCAGGCTGACCACCGCGCCCGCCGCCAGCTCCTGGACCTTGAAGCTCCATGTCAGGAGGATCCAGAACGCGAAGCAGACGACAAAGGTGCTCAGCACTGCGGGGAAGCGCGTTTTTTGCAAGAGAAATCCTCTCCTTCCTATGTTTATTCCACTTTCAAACTTTCAACAAAGAATTCTCTCCCGGCGGTGAGCCGCACGGCCGTGCTACCGCACACGGGGCAGCAGGCGCTTTTTCGCTCGATCTCCCCCTCGTAGCCGCAGTCGAGACAGCGGAAGGCGGCCCTGACCGGCTCGATGACCAGCTCGGCCTTTTCCGCCGCGCTGTCCTTGGCGGCGATGGGGAAGAATTCGCGGATGCACTCCGGCACGATGCCGGAGTATTCGCCCACGCGCAGGCGGATCTCCAGGACTCTGGAAAAGCCCTCCTGCTCCTGCTGGGAGTTGATGATGTTGATGATCCCTTCGGTAAGCGCCAGTTCGTGCATCTTACCGGTCGAGGCAGCTGAAGCAGGGGTCGATGCTCGCGATGATCAAGCCCGCGTCGGCCACCGTGTTTCCGCGCAGCATGTGCGGCACGGTGGGCGTGTTCTTGTACGAGGGGACGTGCGCGATCACGCGGTAGTTGTTGAACGCGTTGTCGCCGACCACCATATAGGTCAGCTGGCCGCGCGGCGCCTCGTGGCGGGTGACGGCCATGCCCTCCTTGATCTTCGGCAGCTTCGTGCCGAGATTGATCGGGCCCTCGGGCAGATTCTCGAGCGCCTGACGGAGGATCTTGATGCTCTCGTAGCATTCGAGGGCACGCACGACCACGCGGGCGAACACGTCGCCGCTGTCCACGACGGGGACGTCGAAGTCGAAGTCTTCATAGCAGGAATAGGGCGAGTCCTTGCGGACGTCGATGTTGACGCCCGAAGCTCTCGCGTGCGGGCCGAGCGCGCCGAGACGGACCGCGTCCTCTCTCGTCAGCACGCCGACGCCCTTGGTGCGCATCGCAATGGTCTTGTCGGTCAGCGCGATCTCCACGATGCGGTCCAGCGGCGCCTTGAGCTTGTCGCAGGCGTCCAGGATCTCGCGGCGCAGATCGTCGTCGACGTCGCGGCGCGCGCCGCCGATCGTGACCATGGCGTAGTTCACGCGGTTGCCGGACAGCTTCTCCAGCAGATCCATGACCAGCTCGCGCTCGTCCCAGATGTGCATGAACATGCTGTCGTGGCCGATGATGTGGCAGGCGATGCCCAGCCACAGGAAGTGGGAGTGCAGTCTCTCCAGCTCCGCGGTGATGACGCGGATATAGGCGCCTCTCTTGGGGACCTCGAGCTGGTTGATGTTCTCCACGGCCATCGCGTAGGTAAAGGCGTGAGAGTGCGAGCAGATGCCGCACACACGCTCGACCAGCACGAGGGTCTGGATCGCGTTGCGCTCGGTCGCGAGCTTTTCGATGCCGCGGTGGTTGTAGCCGACGAAGACCTCGGCATCCTGGATGACCTCGCCCTCGGTGTAGAGCCTGGCGTGTACCGGCTCCTCCAGCGCGGGATGGTAAGGTCCGATGGGAAGGATGTAGCTCATGTCTCCTCAGCCTCCTCTCTGTTCAGCCGACGCAGCTCGCTCAAGGGAGTGACCATGATCTGGCCCTTGCCCTGCGTCTCCAGCATGTCCTCCGGCAGGAACAGACGCTTGGACACGTCCAGTCCCTCGAAGGTGACGCCGAAGAGCTCGTTGATCTCACGCTCCGGCCACTGGGCGGCGACATCGTAGATATCGCCGATGGAGGGGACGGTCATCTCTCCGACCACGTGGTAGGACTCGATGACGGGTTCCACCTGGTAGTCGTAGCAGATCTCCATCTGCCCCTCCTTGTTGACGAAGCCGTGGATCATGGTCAGCCAGATCTCCTTCTTCCTCATGCGCTCTGCAACGGGTACGATCTGATCCTTGTCGATCATGATCTTTTTGTACTCTTGCACCTGCATTCGTTTCACCTCTGTTTTCCCGTATTAAAAATATTTGCGACAGATTTATGATAAATGCCTTGCGGCTATTATCAACATATTCTGGGCAGCTGCGCCCCCGCGAGCTTCTGCAGGATGCGGCTGCCGCCGAAGGCCGTTTTCATCACGACCTTGCCGGGATAGCTCTGCGAGACGCGGCCGATGACGGCGGCGTCTTTCCCCTCCTCCGTCGCGCGCATCGCGTCGAGGACCTTGCCGCAGCCCTCTGCGGCGACAACGCACAGGAGCTTGCCCTCGTTGGCGCAGTACAGCGGATCGAGGCCGAGCATCCCGCAGGCCGCGCGCACGCCGTCCCGGACGGGGATCTTTTCTTCTTCGAGCTCGATCGAAAGCGCCGAGCCCTCGACGAACTCGCACAGCGTCGTCGCGACGCCGCCGCGCGTGGGATCGCGCAGCACGCGCACCGCCGCGCCGGAGGAAAGGATCGCCTCGCAAAGGCCGTTCAGGGCCGTGCAGTCGGAGCGGAGCTCCCCTTCCATCATGCCGCTGCGCGCGAGCATCACGGCCGTGCCGTGATCGCCCACGGTGCCGGATACGATCACCGCGTCGCCCGGGCGGATGCTCCGGGGACTCAGGCCGGGGTACTTAAGAAAGCCTATGCCCGCGGTATTGATATAGACCCCGTCGCCGCGGCCGCGCTCGACGACCTTGGTGTCGCCGGTGACGATCTCGACGCCGGCGGCCTTCGCCGCGCGGGACATGGAATCGACGATGCGCGCGAGCTTTTCCGTCTCGAAGCCCTCTTCGATCACGAAGGCGCAGCTCAGATACTTCGGCACGCCGCCGCAGACCGAGACGTCGTTCACCGTGCCGCAGACCGCGAGCTTCCCGACGTCGCCGCCCGGGAAGAAGAGCGGGGAAACGACGAAGCTGTCGGTGGAAAAGACCAGCTTTTCCGCGCCGGAGAGGATCGCGCCGTCGCCCAGCGCCTCGAGCGCGCTGTTGGAAAAGGCGGGCAGCAGCATATTTTCGATCAGCCGCGAGGTCTTTTTCCCCCCGCTGCCGTAATCGAGCGTAATGATCTCGTCCATAGACGCCTCTACACCGTTTGGTATTTGTAATACGCCGCACAGGCCCCCTCCGAGGAGACCATGCACGGGCCGACCGGATCCTCCGGCACGCAGCGTTTTCCGAAGAGCGGACACTGCGCGGGGGAGAGCCTTCCGGTGATGACCTCGCCGCAGCGGCAGGCCGTAGGCCCGGCAGCGGTTTTGTATGCGATCCCGAACTTCTTTTCCGCGTCATACTCCGCCAGCTCGTCCCGCAGCGCGAGACCGCTCTCCTCGATCGCGCCGAGGCCGCGCCAGAGGTCGCGGCGCGGGGCAAAGCATTTTTCCATCATCGCGCGCGCCAGCGGATTTCCCTGCGGCGCGACGGCGCGGCGATATTCGTTCTGTACGAGGCTCTTCCCTTCGGCAAGCTGTCTGGTAAGCAAATAAACCGAGGAAAGGATATCCTCCGGCTCGAAGCCGCTGATGACGGCGGGCAGGCCGTAATCTCGCGGGAGGAATTCAAAGCCTTCCCCGCCGATGATCGTGGCCACATGGCCGGGGCAGAGAAAACCCTGTACGTTGAAGCCCTCCGAAGCGATCAGCGCGCGCAGCGCGGGCTCGACGGTCTTGAGCATCGAGAAAAGCGAGAAGTTTTTCACGCCGTTTTCCTTCGCCGTCAGCACGGCGGCGGCGGTACCGGGGGCGGTCGTCTCAAATCCGACGCCGAGGAACACGATCTCCTTGTCGGGATTCTCCCTTGCGATCCCTACGGCGTCCACGGGCGAGTAGACGACCTCGATCTTTGCGCCGAGCGCGCGGCGGCGGGCAAGATTGTCGCCCGGCGTGCTGCCGGGGACGCGCACCATGTCGCCGTAGGTCGTAATGATCAGGCCGGGGCGCATCGCCAGCTCGAGCACCGCGTCGATGACCTCGCCGGGCGTGACGCAGACCGGGCAGCCGGGCCCCGAGAGCAGCTTGATGTTTTCGGGGAGCATCGAGCGCAGGCCGCTTTTGGCGATGGCCATGGTGTGCGTGCCGCAGACCTCCATCAGCCGGATCTCGCCGAGAGGCAGGGCGCGGATGGCTTCGAGCACGCGCTGAGCGTCAAAGGACATCGCGCATCTCCTCCCAGGCCTCGAGATCCTCCAGCGCCTGCTGTTCGCCCAGGCGTTCGATGGCGAAGCCCGCGTGCACGATCACATAGTCGCCCTTCTTCGGCTCCGGGATGAAATCCACGCGGATCTCCCGCTTCATGCCCAGCGCCTCGCCGACGGCGGTCGTGCCGTTTATTTCAACCAATTGAAAAGGAATCGCCAAACACATGTCTTACCGCTCCATCCGGGCCTTTGCGATCATGATCTGCCCCAGCGAAAGGCCCTCGTCGTTGGGCGAGACCCTGCGGTGGCGGTAGACCGTGAAGCCCTCTTTTTCCAGCGCCGCCGGAAGACGGCGCATCATATACATATTCTGAAAGCTGCCTCCCGAGAGCACAACGCGCTCGAGCCCGCTCATCTCCCGCGCATGAACGCACTGGCGCACGGCCATGTCGACGAGCGTGTTGTGGAAGCGCGCGGCGATCACGCCGCGGTCGACCCCGTCGGCCTGATCTCTGACGATCCGGCGGATCATCTCGCGCCAGTCGAAGCGCCGCACGCCGTCTGTCTCCTCAAAGGAGACCGGGTACGCGCCCTCGTCCGCTTTCGCAGCGGCCTCCAGCAGCACGGCGCCCTGGCCCTCGTAGCTGCAGGTCTCTTTGACGCCCAGGATGGCGGACACGCCGTCGAACAGGCGGCCCATGCCGCTCGAGAGCGGGCAGTTGAGAGAATTGTCGAGCATGAAGGCCCACGCGGGACCGTCCTTGAAGCGGTGAACGCTCTCCCCCGACTCCCGCAGCAGCGCCCAGGCGACGCGCATCGGATCCTTCGTCACGGCGTCGCCGCCGATAAGGGGGATCTCCCTGATGCTGCCTTCGCGGCGGAAGCCGCGGTAGCCGCCGACGAGGCATTCGGCGCCCCAGCTCGTGCCGTCCGTGCCGTAGCCGACGCCGTCCCAGACAAGGCCGATGACCTCGCCCGAAAGAGCGTTGTCCGCCATGCAGGCTGCCATGTGGGCGTGATGGTGCTGGACGCGGACGAGCGGGATGTTCTCCTCCTCGGCGCGCTCGGCGGCGTAGGTCGTGGAGAGATAATCCGGATGGAGGTCGCAGGCGAGCAGCGTCGGCCTGACGTCGAACAGCCGCTCAAAGTGCCGGATCTGCCGGGTATAGTTTTCGTAGGTCTCGATGTTTTTCAGATCGCCGATGTGCTGGCTGGGAAAGACATAGTTCCCTTTGCTCAGGCAGAAGCTCGCCTTCTGCTCGGCCCCGCAGGCGAGCGCCATCCCCAGGTCCTCGTGCGTCGACACCGGAAAGGGCACATAGCCGCGCGAACGGCGGAGAAAATACTCGCCTCCGCCGAGGCAGAAGCACAGCGAGTCGTCGCAGCGGGTCTGGATATCGCGGTCATGCAGAAGAAAGCCGTCCGCAATGCCGGAGAGCTTTTCAATCGCCTCGTCGTTCCGGTACATGATCGGCGTGTCGGAGAGGTTGGCGCTCGTCATCACGAGCATGTCGATATCGTCCCCGAACACGAGATAATGCAGCGGCGTATAGGGCAGCATCACGCCCACGTAGCCGTTCTCGCTCAGATGCGTCAGGATCTCTCCGCGCTTTTCCAGCAGCACGATCGGCCGCCGGAAGGAATTCAAGAGCTTTTCCTCTTCCGCGCCGACAAAGCAGATCTTTTTCGCGGCCGCGGCGTCGCGGCACATGATCGCGAAGGGCTTTTCGTCGCGCTGCTTGCGCCGGCGCAGCGTCCGCGCGATGGCGGGATCGTCGCAGCGGCAGGCGAGGTGCATGCCGCCCAGACCTTTGATCGCGACGATCTTTCCCTCTTTGAGCGCCGCGCGGGCCAGCTCGACCGCGTCGCCCTCCACGCGTTCGCCCGCCGCGTCGAGATAATACACATGCGGGCCGCAGACCGGACAGCAGTCCGGCTGGGCGTGGTAGCGGCGGTTTTCGATGTTGTGATATTCCCGGTCGCAGTCCGGGCACATCGGGAAAGCGCTCATCGAGGTCTTGGCCCGGTCGTAGGGCACGTCCTTGATGATCGTGAAGCGCGGGCCGCAGTTCGTGCAGTTGATGAAGGGATAGCGGTAACGGCGATCGGACGGGTCGCGCAGTTCGCGCAGGCAGTCCTCACAGATGCCGATGTCCGGCGAAATGAGCGTGTTGCGCTGCGCCTCGGTTTTGCTCGATAAAATCTGAAAATCCCGAAAGCCCTTGAGCTCGGGAGAAAAGTCTGTTTCCACACGCTCGATGACGGCGAGCTTCGGGGCCTTTTCCGGCAGGTCCGCGATAAAGCGCTCCAGTTCGGGGCGCTCGCCCTCCAGCTCCAGCTCGACGCCGGAGGAGGTGTTTTTGATCGTGCCGCGCAGCGCGTAGTGCAGTACCTGTTTATGAATAAAGGGGCGGAAGCCCACGCCCTGGACGATGCCGTGTATGTGTATCAGGACCCTCTCCAAGACCGCGTTTCCTCCGCCAAAAATCTCGTTATTTTTCCGGCAATATTATACGCTCTGTCGCCTTGCCGTGCAATATGTTTTTTCCTGCAAGTCGCCCCCTGCCGTGTCTTGTTTATCATACTCCTTATTTCGTCAAACTTCAAGTTTTTGCAGCATTTTCCTCCGGTTTTTTGTCTTCGGAACAGCGGCCGGCAAAAGGCAAAAAACAAGAGACCTCCCGGAGGAGGTCTCTTGTTTTTTGCTTGAATATAGGAGTGAAAGCTAAGTTCGCTTCTTTTGAGTTTACGCTTCCTTCTTGCCCATCGCGGCGAAGACCCAGAACACGGCGAGGATCACAGCCGAGAGGATGTAGAACAGCACGTCGTGGCCGCCGAAGAAGCCGATCAGCTGGCCGGCAAGAACGAAGGCCATAACGATGGGAACGACGAACTTGATGCAGAAGGTGAAGAATTTCTTGAAAGCCTCGGAGGGATCGCCGTGGGCGACCTCGTCGAGCGTGAGTTTCGGGCCGACCTCCCAGCCGATCATGACGGCCATGAGCATGGCGCCAAGCGGCATCATGATGCCTTCGGACCAGCAGTCGAAGAAGTCGAGCCAGCAGTCGTTCCAGTCAAGGACCTTGCCGGACTTGAAGATCTCGGCGGGCGAGAAGCCGTTGGAGCCGAGACCGTCGGCCGCGACGAGGATCGCGATGATCGTGATGACGACGGAGACCTTGAGCACGACGCCCTTACGCTCGAGCGTCTTGCCCTGCTCGGCGGCCTTGTCGATGAAGTGGGCCGAGAGCACCTCCATCAGGGAGATGGCAGAGGAGATGGCCGCGATCAGAACGAGGATGTAGAAGATCACGCCGAACACGCCGCCGAGGGCGCCCATGTTGTGGAACACGTCCTGCAGCGTGACGAACAGGAGCTTCGGGCCGCCGAGAGAGATCTCGTTCACGGGGATGCCGTTGTTGATGCCGTTGGCGACAGCCGCGGGGATAACGGCGATACCGGCGAGCAGCGCGACGAGCGTATCGGCGAAGACGATGATGCCGGAGTTCTTGACGAGGTTCTCTTCCTTGCCGAGGTAGGAACCGTAGGTGATCATGGCGCCCATGGCCAGAGACAGGGAGAAGAACATCTGGCCGCCAGCGGTGCCGAGAACGGCGACGAAGTTCGGAGCGCTTTCAATGAAGCCGCCCTTGACCGCATAGCCGGGGACGAACATGAACTTCAGGCCTTCGACCGCGTTGGGGAGCGTCAGCGCGCGGATGATGATGATGACGAGCATCACGAACAGAGCAGGCATGCCGATCTTGTTGAACTTCTCGATGCCGCCGGAGACGCCGCCGGCCACGATGAAGAAGCAGATCGCCATGAAGGCAAGCAGGATGCCGATGGAGACCGGGATGCTGGTGATCATGGCGACAAAGGAATTCATGCCTTCCGGCATGCCGCCGAAGATACCGATCAGGTTGATGATGATGTAGTAGATGCAGTAGCCGCCCAGGACCGAGTAGAAGGTCATGATCAGGAACGGCGAGAGCACCGCGAGCCAGCCGAGCCATTTGAACTTCTTGGAGACCGCCTGGTAGGCCGCGATAGGCGCCTTTCTGGTCTTGCGGCCGAGCGCCAGCTCGGCGCACATGATGATCAGGCCGACGAAGATCGCCAGGAACAGGTAGACGAGCAGGAACGTAAAGCCGCCCGATTTGCCCATCTTAAAGGGGAAGCCCCAGATGTTGCCGAGGCCGACCGCAGAGCCGACGGCAGCAAGCAGAAAGCCTATGTTGCTGCCCCAAGTGCCGCGTTGGTTTTCCATAGATTACCCTCTCTTCCTTTTATTGTTGTGGATTTGCTTACTTGAGTTGAGTAAATACGAACACAGTCCTCTTTTCATCGGCTGCGTTCGTATCGGCTTAACTCTAATTGTGAATAAATTATAACATCGGCCTTGCTTTTTTCATACCTGTATATTATTATAACTATATAACAGATTCTTATGGATATGCGTGTTTTTGTAAAAAGAAGGCGTCGATATGGAAAGCAAAAAGATCAAAGCCCTGCTCGCCGCCGCGGAAACGGGCAGTCTGACCGCTGCCGCGGCACAGCTGGGATACACCCAGGCGGGGCTGACGCAGATGATGAATTCGATCGAGAACGAACTGGGGCTGCGCATGCTCGTGCGCGGCAAGAACGGTGTGCGCCTCTCCGACGCGGGGCAGAGCCTGCTCGAGCCTATGCGCGCCTTCGTCGCCGCGGCCGACGAGCTGGAGCGCGGCGTGGAGCGGCAGCGCGAGGAGAACCGCAGCGCCATCCGCATCGGCGCCTACGCCAGCATCTCCCGCCAGTGGCTGCCCGCGATCCTGTCGGAATTCCTGCGCGAAAACCCGGGCGTCGACGCCTCGATCTCCGTGGGCAGCATCAAGCAAATGTATGAGAGCGTGAAGCGAGAGGAGCTGGATTGCGCCTTTGTCAGCGGTCATCCCGCCCTGCTCAAGGGATTGAGCTGGTATCCGCTGCATGTGGACGAGCTTCTGGCCGTCCTGCCGCCGGACGATCTGTTCGAGGGCGAGGTCTTCCCCATCAAGGGCTTTTCCGGCCGCGATTTTCTGATGCCCTCGCTGGGTTTTGACATGGATATCGATCCTCTCTTCGCCGCGGCGGAGCCCCCTGTGACGCCGCGCACGCGCTACACCAACATGGACGACGCGGCGCTGATCTCGATGGTCGAGCACGGGCTGGGGCTGACGATCCTCTCTCGCCTGATCCTTCAGGACGGCGCTTCAAACATCAAGGCGCTGCCGCTCGAGCCGCAGGGCTTCCGCTCGCTGGGACTGGTCATCAGCGCGAAGCGCCAGAGCGAACACATCCTTCGCAGTTTCGTGCGCAGTACCCGCGCGACCATCTCCGAGATGTACGGGGACGAGAATACATAAGTTAAGCGGGCGGCCCGAAGGCCGCCCGCTTCTTTCGCCGTTACTTCCAGTATCCGCTCACGCCGTCGGGGGCGGAGGGCCGCTCCTCCCGCGCGTTTTCGGCAGCGCTGCGTTCGACGGCGCGGAAGTCGCCGCCGGTCATGACCGGCGTTTTCTTCTGCTTCGTTTTTTTCTTTTCCCTGCTCACGCTCACACCTCCCTCACGCTGCTTTGAACAGCAGCAGGATCAGTCCGTAGACCACGCCCGCGCTCGTGCCGTATACGATGACCGGCCCGGCGATGATGAACATCTTTGCCGCCGTTCCGGCGATGAAGCCCTCGGTCTTGAACTCCAGCGCGGGCGCGGCCACGGAGTTGGCGAAGCCCGTGATCGGCACGAGCGTGCCCGCTCCGGCGCGTTTGGCAATATCGTCGTAAACGCCCGCCGCCGTCAGCGCCGCGCCGAAGAAGATCATCGTGATCGAACAGGCCGTGCCGGCCGTCTCGGCATCCAGCCCGAAGGAGCCGTAAAGCTCGAGAAAGAACTGGCCGACACAGCAGATCGCCCCTCCGTAGAGAAAGGCGCGCAAAAGATCGCCCCGCGTCTGCGAGCGCGGCGCGCGCCGCTCGGCATAGCGCCTGTATTCCTCGTTGGTCATTTTCATGCCGTTCCTCCCCGATCCGTTTCTTCAGCGTTATTTTCTGCCGCCGAAAGTCTTTTTATCCCCCGGAAAAGGGCAAAAAACACCTTGACTTTGCCATGCTTGTGAATTATAATAGGCAAGCTGAAAACAGAACAGCGGAGTTCTTGAGCAAACACGTGGAGATGTCGCGTAGTTGGTCGAGCGCGCACGATTGGAAATCGTGTAGGGGTCAAAAGCTCCTCGAGAGTTCGAATCTCTCCATCTCCGCCATAAAAGGCAGGTAATTTTGATAGAATTACCTGCCTTTTACTATTACCTGCCCCCTTATGTTGCAATTATTCGGCGGCTTTGTTATTATTTTCTCTAGATGTAAGTTCAGAAGAAACTGATTCAGAAAGAATTAACATCATGGTGCATACATTATCGAGTATTATATGTGGCAGGAACAGCTTTTCAGATCCACGCAGGATATTTTCTGGAGGCATCTCGCATGAATGAATATGACTTCGCGACTTTTCAGGTGGGAAAGGCAAATAAACTCGCATTCATGGCCGCTGAAGCTGTTGCCGAGAGTCTTGCCGGTCTTTATAATCCCTTGTTTATATATGGGCGTTCAGGGCTTGGGAAAACCCATCTTCTCAAAGCAATAGAAACATATGTGAAGGCCGCGAATCCTCATGCGATAACGCTCTATTCCAAGTGTGCTGCTCTTGTTGAATCGCTTGTGAAGGCCCAGAAAAACAAGTCGGCAGATTCCTTTATGCGCTCGTTTCAATCGATAGATTTGCTGTTGCTTGATGATATGCATGTCCTTTTGGGGAAAATGGCAACGCAAAGTAAGATTCGAGAGATCATAGAATTGTGTGTCAACTCTGGGCATCAGGTTGTGCTGTCGTCGACCGAGGAGCCCGTTGGGTCACCGGTTATTGACTGGAGTATGCGCCATACGTTCGATAAAGGGCTGTATGCAGATATTCAAAGGCCTGACGCTGAGTTAATAAAAAAGGTAGTAATACAAAAGTCAAAACATGCAGGGCTGGATCTCTCTGATAGTCAAGTTGATCTGATTGCAAGGCTGGACTTCGATAACATCCGCCTGATAGAAGGGTTGATCAACTGGATTGCAGCGAATGCTGCGTCCGGCCCGGTCGTTTCATCGAGTTTAATCAATGATGCACTGGAGTATATGCGCATCTATTGTAGACAGGAGAAAGCGCGCCTCTTTCTTGGCAAATAATTGTCAACAATCAACGATTAACCTCATTTTGCTGAAACAGCAATCTTCAGCCATAAAAACGATCCTCTCGCCGCAGGGCGGGGGATCATTTTTTAAGCACGAAGAGATTCGAACCGGACGCCGGGAGAATCTCTTCCCCATAAAGCGAAACGCAGTCCCACCCGAACGGGAAGCCTTTTGGTTTCCGGCGGCAGCCGACGCTTCAGCCTTGTATCCTTCGCGCTTCTTTGCTATAATTCCCTTGTATGGAAAAACGCCGGATCGGAAATGAAAAAAGCTTCGGTCCCGCCGTGCGAGGGCAAGCCATGAAAGATGAAAAAATGCCGCCGCGCCCGCGCAGGGGCGCGTGGATCGCCTTGTTTGCGGCCCCTGCGGCGATCCTGCTTTTGTCATATATATTCCTTAAAGCGATTCTGCCGCCGCGGCAGCCGGCGTCTCTCGCTCCCGCGCTGGCCGTGCTTCCGGCCGCGCTGAGCTTTGTCGTCGTCCGACGCGTTTGCTTCCGCGGGACGGAGGGGACGCCCGACTCGACGACCTACGCTCTCATTTTCTTTATCGTCCGGCTCTGGCTCGGGCGTCGGCAGCGCGTCGAGATCGACGACGCCGCGCTGCGGGAGCTTGAGCCGCCGTATATCCTGCTGGCCAACCACGAGTCCTTTGAGGACTTTTATTATATCTCCCGGATGGCGCACCCGCGCCGCCCGAGCTTTCTTGTCAACGAATACTACTGCACGCGGCCGATCCTGAAGGGCATGGCCAGGCGCGGCGGTATCCTGTCGAAAAAGCTTTTCACGCCCGACATGGCCGCCCCGCTCGGCATCCTGCGGACGATCCGCCGGGGCTATCCCGTGGTCATTTTCCCCGAGGGCCGTCTCTCGCCGGACGGACGTTCCAACCCCATCGTGGAGAGCGGCGCCGCCCTCTACCGGCGATTGAAGGCTCCGCTCGTGCTCGTGCGGATCGACGGGGCCTATTACGCGCACCCAAAGTGGCGGAAAAAGACCTTTCCCTCCGATATCCGTCTGACCGTCAGGCGCGTGCTGACGCCGGAAGAATTGGCCTCTCTCTCCGATGCGCAGCTTGACGAGATCATTCGCGGCGAACTGTACAACGACGCCGCTCTGCATGAGAGCGGACGCTATCCGCGGAAGGGCAAAGCCCTCGGGCTGGAGGGGCTGCTCTATCGCTGCGCCGACTGCGGCGCGCTATACCGGACGGAGGGCGCGGGGGACGAACTCCGCTGCCGCGCCTGCGGGAAAAGCCACCGCCTTGACGAGCGCTATCGCTTCACGGACGCGCCGGGCACGATCGGCGGCTATTACGACGCGATCCGCCGTATGGAGGCGGAGGAGCTGGACACGCTCAGCCTGCACACGGCCGTCCGGACGAAGATCTTTGGGGCGGACGGCGGACCGGTCCGGTGGGAAACGGGCGAGTGCACGCTGGACACGACGGTTTTCCGCTACCGTTCCGAGACGGAGGATTTTTCGATCCCCGTCGAAAAGCTGCCCGCCCTCGCCTTCTCCTGCGGAGAGGAATTCGAGCTGTATCACGAAAAAGAGCTGCATTACTTCTATCCGGCCGAAGAGCCGCAGCAAGCCGCCCGCTGGGCGCTTGCCGTCGATCTGCTGGCGGAGAGAAGGAGCGGCCGGGAAGGAGAGCGCGCCGATGGAAACTCATAAAGAAAAGGCCACGCTCATCAGCATTTCCCGGAAATCCTTCCTCCAGGTCACGCTTTTGCTGCTGGGGCTGCTTGCCTTCTCGATCGCGCTGACCTATTTTGTCCCGAAGGGCGAGTTCGGCCTGCTGCCGGACGGAGGGACGAACTATCTTGATTATATCCGGCGCGACGATCTCGGCGGCATACCGCTGTGGCAGGGCCTGCTTGCGCCGATCCTGGTCTTCTTCTCCTCCGACGGACTGACGCTCATCATGCTTTCGCTGTTCCTGTTCGTGATCTCCGCGGCCTTTCAGGTGATGAACGACGTCGGCGGCATCCGCGCGCTGGTCGGCGCGGTGTCCGATCGCTTCCGCGGCCGCCGCGGTCTGCTGCTGGTGCTGACGGCCTTCCTGTTTTACTGCTTCGGCTCCTTCCTCGGTCTGTTCGAGGAGATGCTCACGATGCTGCCGATCATCGCGGCGCTGTGCGTGCTCGTAGGCTTTGACTCCTTTACGGGCTTCATCTGCTGCATCCTCGCCTGCGGTTTCGGCTTTGCCGGAGCGATCACGAATCCCTTCACCGTGCTGCTGGCCTCGGAGATCATCGGGGCCAACCCGATGGAACACATCTGGTTCCGCATCCTGATCTTCGTCGTCATGTTCGCCCTGCTGCTCTGCTTTTTGTTCTTCTATCTGCGCCGACTGAAAAAGGATCCGAACGCAAGTCTGACGCGCCGCCACGACGAAGCGCTGCGCCGCTCCGCCGCCGAGACCCTCCGGCAGGAGGACGAGGCCCCCGCGCGCGCGAGGCGGCTGAAGCTCAGCTACGCCGTCTTTCTGCTGGCAGCGCTGGCGCTGATCGTCGTGTCCTCGCTCTCACCTGTTCTGCGGAGCTACACGGTCGTGATCCTGATCGCCTATTTTCTGATCTTCGGTCTGGCCGCCGGCGCCGTCGCCTGCGGAGATCTGCGCTTCGTGCTCAAAAGCTTTCTGCGCGGCTTCGGCGGCGCGCTGCCCACGATCGTATTCATCGCGCTGGCCGCCTCGATCAAGTTCGTCTTTGACCGCGGCTCCGTGCTGCCCACGATCGTCAATTCCATCAACACGCTCATCGCGGGCCGCAGCCCGATCCTCGTCGCGCTGATCATTTATCTGATCGTACTGCTGCTCGAGTTCTTCATTTCCTCCTCCACCGCGAAGGCGATCCTCGTGATGGGGCTGCTGGCGATGGTCAACACGGGGCTGTCGAAGCAGATGCTGGTGCTGCTCTACACCTTCGGCGACGGCTATACGAACGTGATCTTCCCCACCTCGCCGGTGCTGCTGATCTCGCTGTCGATGGTCGAGGTCGACTATTTCGCCTGGATCCGCAAGAGCGCGCCGCTCTTCCTTGTCAATTTTCTGCTGGTGCTCGGCTTTATCGTTCTGGGCGTCGTCGTCGGTTACTGACGCTCCGAAAAAAGACAGCTTCTTTCACCGGGGAGAAAAAAACGACGACAGGCTTTCCGGATCCGGCGAAAAAAGGTTTTCCGTGACAGAATACAGCGGCCGCCCCGTCGCGGATAAGACGACAGACCGCGTCCCGGCGGCCGGGCCAGCCGCGCCGGTTTTGTGAGAAGATACGCTTGATTGCGCTCCTCTTCCGTAGTAAAATACAGGAAGAAGAGACTCATTGTCGGAGGTATTTGCCATGGCTTTCGTATTCCCGGCCTATCATGCGCCGGACTTTTCCTCGCCGCAGCTGAAGAACGCGCCGGACGCCGCCTGGGCGGTCGTGGATCGTGACGGCGTCGCGCCCGAGGGCTTCCACAGCACCTCGATGTATCCCGAGTATTACAAGATCGGCGGCGAGTGGCGTCTTGCCGAAAAGAGCCGTATGGACTCGAGCGTCGTGCTCCGGGACGACGGCACGCTCGCGGTGGTGGAGAACCGCAACCTGCGCCGCGGCGACCGCGTGATCCTCGGCCGCACGGAGCGCGGGGAGGAGGGCATCTACCTCCACGCCCACGGCTTCGACGAGAACGCAGCCGCGGGGAGCGATCAGTTCGTCTTTCGGCAGGGCCGCAGCCGCGAGACCTCTTATGCCCGCGATTACGACCGGCTGATCGAGCTGTTGAAGGCCGAACGCGAGGAGGGCAACATCCTGTGGGTGATGGGCCCCGCCTTCGCCTTCGACCGCGACGCGCGCTTCGCGATGCAGCAGCTTGTCGAGAACGGCTACGCCCACGGGCTGATGGCCGGCAACGCGCTGGCGACGCACGATCTTGAGGGCGGGCTGCTGCACACGGCGCTGGGGCAGGATATCTATACCCAGCAGTCCATGCCCAACGGGCATTACAACCACCTTGACGTGATCAACCTTGTGCGGCGAAGCGGCTCGATCCCGCAGTTCCTCGAGGATTACCGCATCGAGAACGGCATCATGTACAGCGTTGTGAAGCACAACGTGCCCTTTGTGCTGGCCGGCTCGATCCGCGACGACGGCCCGCTGCCCGAGGTTGTCGGCAACGCCTATGAGGCGCAGAGCCGCATGCGCGCGCTCGTCGAGAAGGCTTCGACCGTGATTTGTCAGGCCACGATGCTGCACACGATCGCGACCGGCAACATGACGCCCTCCTTCCGTGTACGCGAAGACGGTACGGTGCGGCCCGTGTATTTCTACTGCGTCGACGCGGACGAGTTCGTGGTCAACAAGCTCATCGACCGCGGCTCGCTCTCGGCCACGACGATCGTGACGAACGTGCAGGACTTCATCTGCATCGTCGCCAAGGGTCTGGGCCTGATGTGAGAAGCATGAGCCGCCGCGTGCGGCGGCCCCTGCGTTTTTCTGTCCGGATCCTCATAACAAAAAGCGGCTTCCCGTCGGGAAGCCGCTTTTTGATATGTGCTTGTCGGAGAAAAGCGCGTTATGCGTTCTTCTTTTCCTTGCTGCCGACCCAGGTGTTGACGCACAGGGCGCAGGAGGCGTCGCCGATGATGTTGAGCGTGGTACGGCCCATGTCGAACAGACGGTCGATGCCGTAGATGATGCCGATGTAGATCGGCTCGATGCCGACGGATTCGAGCACCATAGCCAGCATGATCATGCCGGCGCCGGAGGTGCCGGCCGTGCCGATAGAGGCCAGCGTCGCGGTGACAACGATCATGACCATCTGGCCGACCGTCAGGTCGATGCCGATGCACTTGGCCAGGAAAACCGCGGCCACGCACTGGTAGATGGCCGTGCCGTCCATGTTGATCGTCGCGCCGAGCGGCAGAACAAAGGAGGAGATGTCGTTTTCGATGTCCATCTCATCGCAGCACTCCTTGGTGATCGGGAGCGTGGCGACAGAGGAAGTGGAGGTGAAGGCAAAGGCCGCGGCCGGGAAGATCTTCTTGAAGAAGGTCATCGGAGAGACCTTGGCGAAGATCTTGACAGAGGCCGTGTAGACCAGAACGACGTGGAGGATGTAGCCGATGTAGGCGGCCAGCAGGACAAGGCCGAGCGAGCCGAGGATCTTCGGGCCCTGGGCGGCGACGACCCAAACCATCAGCGCGAAGACGCCGTAGGGGGAGACCGCGAGGATGAAGCTCATCACGCGCTGCGTAACTTCGTTGAACGAGGTGATGAAATCGCCGAAGGGCTTGCCCTTCTCACCCGCGACCAGCACGCCGCAGCCAAAGATCAGCGCGATGAAGATGATCTGCAGCATCGAGGCGGTGGAGAGCGGATTGATCGCGTTGTTCGGGAAGATGTTGACGATGGTGCTCATCAGATCGGCGCTCTTGGCCTCGTACGCCGAGCCCTCAGCCAGCTGCAGCACGGGGAAGCTGCCCTTGAAGAGGCTCGCGACGATCAGGCCGATCACGCAGGCGATGGCGGTGGTCACCAGGAAGTAGGCGACGGTCTGCCATCCGATCTTGCCGACCTTCTTGATATCGCCCATGCCGATCACGCCGTCCATGATGCTCAGCAGCACCAGCGGAACGACGATGAACTTCAGCAGGTTGACGAAAATATCGCCGAAAGGCTTGATGTACTTTCCGGTGAACGCGCCGGCCGCTTCCGCGCCCATGGCCACCCAGAAGATGGCGCCGACGATGATGCCCGCCACCAAGCCGATCAGGATCTTCACGCCGAGGTTCATGCTTTTCTTTTGACTCATTGACTTGATTTCTCCCTTCTCATTTTTTGGTCCGGTTTTTTGGATATGATCCTGAGAGTATTATATTCGATAAGCGCCGGAAAGTGTAGGGGGTAATCATGCTTCGTTCATAATTTCGTCACAATTCCCAAAGCGGCGGCGGCAGAATTATCCATAATCGACAAGCGGCGGGCTGAAAGCCCGCCGCTCGCTTGTTTTGCATGCTTATTTCTCTTTTACCCGATAGCCGCAGAAGCGGATCGCCGCCTTCGCCAGCTCCAGCGTGGGATCGACGAAGGGACCGGGATGTCCGAGATGATCCGCGAGGATCGGCAGCTCCGTGCAGGCGAGGATGAAATAGTCCGCGCCGCGCCCGAAAAGCTCCGAGAGCAGGGCGTGCCAGCTTTCCGTCTCCGGCTCGAGCGGCCGCGAGGCCTTGACCACGTCGTAGATCAGGCGCATCAGCTCGGTCTGCTCGGCTTCGTTCGGGACGAGGAAGTCAACGCCCGCCGCCTTCAGCGCGTCGTCGTATATCTGCGCCGCGATCGTGCCCTTCGTGCCGAGCAGGCAGGCGCGCCGTCCCGGATAGCGCTTTGCGCAGACCGCGGCCGTGATCGCCGTCATATCGAGGATCGGCAGCTCCGTCTCCGCCTGCAGACGCGGCAGAAAATGGTGCGCGGTGTTGCAGGGCATCACCACGCAGTCCGCCCCGCATTTTTCGAGATTGCGCAGCGCAGAGAGCATCTCCGGTACCGGGTCCTCTCCCCCGGAGAGGATCGCAGCCGTGCGGTCGGGGATGGCGGAGTTGCCGTCGATATACACGCGGATATGGGCGTTGTCGCAGTCGGCCTCGGTCGAGAGGATGATCTTTTTATAGAGGTCCATCGTGGCCAGCGGCCCCATGCCGCCGAGGATGCCGATCGTTTTCTTTTTCATCAGATCAACTCCGTAATCACTTTAACCGTAAGCAGGGCCAGCACCACCAGAATGACCGGCCGCACGATTTTCGAGCCGTTTTTGATCGCCATGCCCGAGCCGATATAATGTCCCGCGATCGACGCGACCGCTCCGATCAGCCCCAGGACGAGGAAGACCTTGCCGTGCATCAGCGAGGTGAAGAGCGCGCCGACGTTGCTTGCGAGATTGACAAGCTTCACGTTGCCCGAGGCGGTCCGCACATCCATTTTGGCAAGGCCGCAGAAGATCAGCACCAGAAAGGTGCCCGTCCCCGGGCCGTAAAAACCGTCGTAGGCGCCGACGACGAGCGAGGCCGCCCATACGATCGCCGCGCGGCGCGCCGGCGGGGTCTCGCCCGCTTTCTCCGGCAGCTTTTTCTGACGCAGCACGACGAAGGCCACGATCGGCAGCACGATCAGCAGCAGCCATTTGAGATAGCGCTCGTCGAGGGCAAGCTGCGCCCGCGTGCCGAGATGCGCCCCATAGAGCGCCAGCGCGACGGAGGGCAGGGCGAGCTTCCAGTCGACGTAGCCGCCCCGGATGAAGCGCGCCGCCGAGACCGCCGTGCCGATCGAGGAGGAGAGCTTGTTCGTGCCCAGCGCCAGATGCGCGGGCAGGCCAGCCAGAAAATAGGTCGGCACCGAGATGATGCCGCCGCCCCCGGCTACGCCGTCGGTAAAGGAGGCAAGGAAAACCCCGAGCACGACGATCAGGATCATTTTGGGCGTCAGTTCCATCGGCATGAGCATCGCGCGCACGGTCTTATCCTCCTTTTCTCTTCTTTTCAACGGCATTGTAACACGGCGGGAGCCAAAGGGGAAGAGAAACTTCCACCGGCGGAGCGAAAAGAGCCTTCCCTTTATCAAAAACAACCGAAAACTTGCTTGATGAAAGCGTTTCGATATGGTATGATTGACCAAAGCGTACCCTACAATTACGACGGCGACACGCCGCAGGATCAGAAAGGAACCGATTTATGAAAAAGTACGCCGAGATGACCAGAGACGAGCTCATGCGCGAGATGGCCGAGGTGCAGGCGCAGTACGACGCGATCAAGGCAAAGGGCCTGTCGCTGAATATGGCGCGCGGCAAGCCTGGCAAGGCCCAGCTCGACATGACGAGCGAAATGATGGACATTCTGCGCTCCGACAGCGACTACATGTGCGACGGCATCGACGTGCGCAACTACGGCAATCTCGAGGGCCTGCCCTCCTGCCAGAGGCTCTTTGCCGAAATGCTGGGCACAAAGCCGGAGAACATCTTATGCGGCGGCAACGCCTCGCTGACGCTGATGTACGACACGATCGCCAAGGCTTACACTCACGGCCGCGTGATGAGCGACAAGCCCTGGGCGAAGCTCGAAAAGGTCAAGTGGCTCTGCCCCGCCCCGGGCTACGACCGTCACTTTACGATCTCCCAGAGCTTCGGCATGGAGATGATCACGATCCCCATGACCGCCGAGGGCCCGGACATGGATCTGGTGGAGGAACTCATCCGCGACGGCGACGTCCGCGGCATGTGGTGCGTGCCGAAGTACTCCAACCCCGACGGCATCGTCTACAGCGCCGAAACGATCCGCCGCATCGCCTCGATGAAGCCCGCGGCGAAGGACTTTCTTCTGATGTGGGACAACGCCTACTGCATGCACGAGTTCTTCGGCGACTACCTGCCTTTCCCGGACATTCTGGGCGAGTGCGAGAAATACGGCAACGCCGACATGGTCTTCGAATTCGCCTCGACCTCGAAGATCACCTTCCCCGGCGCAGGCGTGGCGGTGTTCGCCTGCAGCCAGAACAACATGGCCTATATGAAAAAACTGCTCAACGCCCAGCTGATCTCCTTCGACAAGGTCAACCAGCTGCGCCATGTGCGCTATCTCAAGGACAAGGCCGGCGTGATCGCGCTGATGAAGCGCCACGGCGAGATCCTCGGACCGAAGTTCCGCTGCGTGCTCGACTGGCTCGACCGCGAGATCGCCCCGCGCGGCATCGCCGAGTGGGAAAAGCCCAAGGGCGGCTATTTCGTGTCCGTCAACACGATGAGCGGCATCGCGAAGGCCACCTGGCAGCTCTGCAAGGAGGCCGGTCTGACGATGACCGGCGCCGGAGCGACCTTCCCCTACGGCAAGGATCCCCGCGACAGCAATATGCGCGTCGCGCCCAGTCTCCCGCCGACGGAGCAGCTTGAACAGGCCATGGAGGTATACTGTGTCAGCATGCGCCTCGCCGCGCTGAAAAAACTGCTGGCGGACTGATCATCTTGTTTTTCTTTCATCCGCCGGCAAAGCCGGCGGATGATCCTTTAGACAATCCATTTTTTGTAAAACGAGGTGAAAGGAAATGAAAAAGAAAAGGCTCCTGTCTCTCATCCTCGCGGCGCTGATGCTGCTGGGTCTGCTCTCCGGCTGCGGAAAGACGAAGAGCCCGCCCGCCGCCGAAGAAGCCGCTCCGCCCCCCGCGCAGGCGGAAGAGAGCGTCCCCGAAACGTCCGCGGCCCCCGCGCAGGCGGAGGCGGAGTACAGCCTTCCGCCCGAGGCGGGCTGCCGCCAGCTGACGCTGTACTGGGCAAGCCCCAACGGGAACTATGACAACTGCGACATCTGGGTTTGGTTCCCCGGCCGCGACGGTCACGGCGAGCTCTTCCATCCCTGCGCCTATGGCGGCAAGGTCGTCCTCAACGTGCCGGAATCGGTCGAGGAAGTCGGCTTTATCGTCCGGCGCGATTGCTCCCAGCCGGGCGGCAGCTCCTGGGGCGAGGCAACAAAGGACTTTGACGGCGACCGCTTCGCCGTCCTCACGGGCCCAAGCACGGAAATCTATTTGAAAAGCGGCGATGAAATGCAGTACATGAGTCGGGACGGCGGCGCGACGCTCGAGGCGAGGCGCAGCTTCAAAATGGCCGGGATCCTCTCTCCGACCGAGATCCGCTATACCGTGTCACCCGCCGCGCGCATCACTTCCCTCGATCAGATCCGCGTCCTCGACGGCGACAGGGCTCTGCCGATCGAGAGCCTGAGCAGTCTCGACAACGAGGTCGTGCTCGGGACGATCACGCTCGCCGAGCCGATCGATCTCTCCCACAGCTACACGGTGGAGATCGAGGGCTACGGCAGCGCCCCCGCCGTGCCGACGGGCATCTTCGACAGCAAGGAGTTCGTCTCCGATTACGTCTACGACGGCGACGATCTGGGCGCAACGATCGTCGGCGACAAGACCGTATTCAAGCTCTGGGCTCCGACGGCGAGCGAGGTCACGCTGCGCCTGTTCGAAAAAGGCGACGGCGGCGAGCCCTTTGCCGAGATCGCGATGGAGCGCGGGGACAAGGGCGTGTGGTCGGCGAGCTGCGCCTGCGGGCACGGCACCTATTACACCTATCTCGTCACCACCTGCCTCGGCACGCAGGAGGCCGTGGATCCCTATGCCCGCGCGGCGGGCGTGAACGGCGATCGCGGCATGGTGATCGACCTCGGTCCCACCGATCCCGTCGGCTTCCGTGCCGCGGCCTATCAGAGGGATCTGGCGTCGTACGAGGACGCCGTGATCTGGGAGGTCCATGTACGCGACTTCTCCAACACGATCGCCTCCTCACAGTATCCCGGCAAATATCTCGCCTTTACCGAGACGGGCCTGACGAACGCTGCGGGCGTGCCGGTGGGCGTGGACTATCTCAGAGACCTCGGCGTCACGCACGTCCATCTCCAGCCAGTCTACGACTATGCTACCGTGAATGAAGCCTCCGACGCGCCGCAGTTCAACTGGGGCTATGACCCGAAGAACTACAACGTCCCCGAGGGCAGCTATTCCATTGATCCCTTCAACGGCGCGGTGCGCGTGACCGAGTTCAAGCAGATGGTGCAGAGCCTTCACCAGCAGGGCATCGGCGTGGTGATGGACGTGGTATACAACCACACCTACAGTCTCGATTCCAATCTCAACCGCGTTGTCCCCTATTACTATTACCGCTTCGGCGCGGACGGCAGCCCCTCGAACGGCAGCGGCTGCGGCAACGAGACGGCCTCGGAGCGCGCGATGTTCCGCAAATACATGGTCGACTCGGTCTGCTACTGGGCAAAGGAGTATCAGATCGACGGCTTCCGCTTTGATCTGATGGCCCTGCATGATATCACGACCATGCAGGCGATCGAGAAGGCCCTGCACGAAATCGACCCGCAGATCCTGATCTACGGCGAGGGCTGGACGGGCGGCGACACCCCGCTGCGCGAGGATCGCCGCGCCAGCCAGACCAACATCCGCATGATCAAGAGCTCGGAAAACGCCGTCGGTTCGATCGCCGTGTTCAACGACGTGATCCGCGACGGACTCAAGGGCAGCGTGTTCGACATCAAGGACACGGGCTACATCAACGGCAAGGCCAACAAGACCACCGCCGCGAAGGTGATCTTCGGCATTTGCGGCGGCAGAAAGAATTTCGGCGCGAACTGGCATGTGAACGACGCGATGGTGATCAACTACATGTCCTCGCACGACAACCACACGCTCTGGGACAAGCTGAACGCGAGCTGTCCAGGCGCATCAAATGAAGAGAAGCTCTCCATGCAGCGTCTCGGCGCGTCCGTCGTGATGCTCTCGCGCGGCACGCCCTTCTTCCTCGCGGGCGAGGAGATGCTGCGCAGCAAGGGCGGCGACGGCAACAGCTACGCCTCCTCCGACGCGGTGAACAACCTCGACTGGGAATCTCTCGTCCCCGGAAGCGACGCCTATGAAATGAGCCGCTTCTACCGCGAGCTGATCGCCCTGCGGCGCTCCAACGACTTCTTCACGACCGCGGAGGTCGAGGCCGAGGCGGATGACGACAACGTCATCTCCGTGAAGTGGACGAAGGGCGGCGCGCTCGTCGCCTGCGCCTTTATCAACCCGAACGCCGAGGCCGTGACGGTCACGCTCCCGGACGGGAGCTGGACGGCGCTGCTCGGCGGCGCGCAGGGCGCCCTGAGCGGTGAAACGCAGGTGGAAGCACGCGGCGTGCTGATCGCGAAAAAATAAGCAAATGTGAACAAACTCCCGCGGCGCTTGTTTTGCCGCGGGAGTTTTTGTATAATAGAGCCGACAACCGCTTTGGGGGGGGAGGGCAAAATGCCGAAACTGATCTCGGATCTGGCCATCATGCTGCTGACGGCCGGCGCGGTAGCGGTGATCTTCAAGCGCCTGCGGCTGCCTCTGGTGCTGGGCTATATTCTGGCCGGCTTCCTCGTCGGGCCCTATATGCCCTATTTCTTCACGGTCGCGGACGAAAGCTCGATCAAGACCTGGAGCGAGATCGGCATCATCGTACTGATGTTCGGCCTCGGTCTTGAGTTCAATCTGCACAAGCTGGCGTCCGTGGGCACGACCGCCGTCGTCACCGCGCTGACCGAGGTCTTCGGCATGCTGGCCGTCGGCTACCTCGTCGGGCAGGCCCTGGGCTGGGGCAGCATGGATTCGGTCTTTCTCGGCGGCATGCTGTCGATGAGCTCGACGACGATCATCATCAAGGCTTTCGACGAACTGGGCGTGCGGCAGGAGGGCTTTGCCCAGCTGGTCTTCGGCACGCTGGTGATAGAGGATATCGCCGGAATCTTCATGATGATCATCCTCTCGACGGTCTCGGTGTCGAAGAGCATTTCCGGAGGCGCCCTGGCGCTGCAGCTGGGGATGCTGGTGCTGTATCTTGCGCTGTGGCTGATTTTGGGCATCTACATTCTGCCGACCTTGCTGCGCAGAGCCGAGCGCTATATGAACGACGAAACGCTGCTGCTCGCCTCTCTGGGCCTGTGTTTCGGCATGGTGCTCCTGGCAGAGTGGCTGGGCTTTTCTTCCGCGCTGGGCGCCTTTCTCGCCGGCTCGCTGCTGGCCGGAACGGTGCACGCCGAGCGCGTGGAGCATCTCTCGGCCGGCGTAAAGGATCTCTTCGGCAGCATTTTCTTCCTCTCTGTCGGTATGCTGATCGATCCGGCCATGATCCTGAAACACCTCGGCCCGATCCTGATCCTCACGGTGGCGACCGTCGCGGGCAAGCTCATCATCTCCTCGCTGGGCGTGCTGCTCTCGGGGCAGAGCCTGCAGCGCGCCGTGCGCTGCGGCTGCGCGCTGGCCCAGATCGGTGAATTTGCCTTTATCATCGCCTCGCTCGGCATGAGTCTGGGCGTGATCGCTGATTATATTTATCCCATCGTCGTCTCGGTCTCCGTCATCACGACGCTGACCACGCCTTTCTTCATCAAAAAATCCGAAAAGATCTACGAGCTGATCCGCCGCCTGCTGCCCGCATCCGTCGCGAAGAAGCTGGAGCGTTATACCAGCGAGGAGCAGGCCGCGCATACGGACGGCGACTGGCTGCGCTATCTCAAGCGCTACGTCCGGGTGACCGCGCTCTACGGCGTGCTGATGACGGGCGTAACGCTCCTTGCGCAGTTCGTGCTCGCGCCGGCGCTCGAACGCATGCCGATGATCAGCGAGTCTGTCGGCAGCGGGCTCTGCATCCTTTTCTGCGTCGCGGGCGTCGCGCTCTTTGTCCGGCCCATGCTCGATCTGCATTCGACGGAATATACGACGCTGTGGGTCAAGAGCCCGTCCAACCGACTGCCGCTTTTCACGCTGACGGCGCTGCGCTATCTGCTGATCGTGTTCATCGTCTTTTTCCCCTTCCAGGCGCTGCTGGATTTCAGCGGCGTCTGGCTGCTGCCGCTGATGCTTCTGGTCATCTTTCTGATCGAACGCAGCGGTTGGCTGTCCTCGGCCTATATCTCGGCGGAAGCGCGTTTTATGGCCAATTTCAACGAGCGCAGTCTGCAGCGCGGCGACGAGGGCACGGAGTGGCTGGATGAAAAGCTCTTCGTCCAGGCGCTGGAAATCGGGAAGGAGCAGTCCGGGAAGAGCCTGCGCCAGCTCGACTGGGGCAAAAACTTTTCCGTCAACGCCGTGCAGATCGTGCGCGGGAGAAAACGTCTCTTCATGCCCTCCGCCGGCGCCGAGCTGCGCGAGGGGGATCGTCTTCTCCTTATCGGGCGGAGCGAGGATCTGCGCTCGCTGCGCATGAGTCTCTGCCTCCCGGAGGAAATGGAGCTGCCGACGCTGCGCGCCTATACCGAGGCGCAGGACGGGACGGGCGAGCCTTTCTACGCCACGGCGATCCCCGTCGGGCGCGAATCGGAGCTTGCCGGAAAAACCATCCGCAGCTGCGGCCTGCGCCAGAAGTACGACTGCATGATCCTCGGTCTGCAGCGCGCGCGGCTGCCGATCCTGCAGCCGGACGTGAACATGACGATCCAGCAGGGCGACCTCGTCTGGATCCTCGGGACGCGAAAAATGGCCGAAAAGCTGTTGGCAGGCGGATTTGAGGAAGAATAGCTCTTCGAGACAGAACAAGAAAGAGGCCCTCGGGCCTCTTTCTTGCTTAATGGACGACCCCTTTGATAAAGGGTGTTTTTTCTGCCGGCTCGTCGGAGAACGCGTAGCACTTGCGCAGCAGCTCGGCAGCTTCGGCTGCTTTCGCCGCGTCAGCGGCGTGGATCGTACCGAGGCTCTCTCCCTCTTCCACGCGGTCGCCCACCTTTTTATGCAGCACGACGCCCACGGAGAGGTCTATCGCGCTCTCCTTCGTGGCGCGGCCGCCGCCGAGATGCATCGAGACGAGTCCCACATCCTCTGCCTCGATGTGCGAGACGAAGCCCGTCCGCGCGGAGGGGACCTCGCATTTCACCGCCGCGGCGGGCAGCAGTGAGAGATCGTAGACCGCGCGGGGATCGCCGTGCTGCGCCTCGACCATCTCCGCCAGCTTCTTCAGGGCGCTGCCGTCGCGGATCGTGGATTTCAGCTTCTCTCGCGCTTCGGCCTCATCTTCGGCGAGCCCCGCGAGTGTAAGGATGTTCGCGCCAAGCGTGAGACAGAGCTCGAGGAGCTCGCCCGCTTCGGTGCGGCCCGCGAGGACGTCGATCGCCTCCTTGACCTCGAGCGCATTGCCGACGGCGAATCCCAGCGGCTCGTCCATGTCGGTGATCACGGCGGCGCATTTCCGTCCCGCGAGCGTGCCCACGCGCGTGAGGCCGGCGGCCAGCTCGCGCGCCTGCTCGGGCGTTTTCATGAACGCGCCGGAGCCGCACTTGACGTCGAGCACGATGACGTCCGCTCCGGCGGCCAGCTTTTTGGACATGATGGAGCTGACGATCAGCGGGATGCTCGGCACCGTGCCGGTCACGTCGCGCAAAGCGTAAAGCTTCTTGTCCGCGGGGCATACCTCTGCCGTTTGGCCGGCGATCGCGATGCCGATGCGGTTGACGTTGTCGAAGAAGCGCTCCTCGGAAATGCCCGTGACAAAGCCGGGGAAGCTTTCGAGCTTGTCGATCGTGCCGCCCGTGTGCCCCAGACCGCGGCCGGACATCTTCGCGATCTTCACGCCGCAGGCGGCGACCATCGGGCAGAGCACAAGGCTGGTCTTGTCGCCGACGCCGCCGGTGGAGTGCTTGTCCGCCTTCACGCCGCGGATCGGCGAGAGGTCGAGCGTCTCGCCCGAGCGCATCATGCTCATCGTCAGGTCCAGGATCTCGCCGTCGTCCATGCCGCGGAAGAGAATCGCCATGCACATCGCGCTCATCTGATAGTCGGGGATCTCCCCCGCCGTGTAGAGGCGGATCATCTCCGAGATCTCCTCCGTGGTCAGACGCTCGCCGTCGCGCTTTTTGGCGATCAGGTCGGTCATGCGCATTTCATCGCCCCATTTCCGGTTTTGATGACCATATTATAGCGCAGACTTTTTCGTTTCTCAACAGCGAAATAGCAGCCAGCGCCGTCCGCCGATCTCGCGCACGCGCGTTCCGGGCACGGCACGGCGCAGCGCGCAGGGCAGCGCGAGATAGCGCACGCCGTCCTCCGTGATGTATATGGCATCCTCCTTTGCCGCTTTTTCGTCTGTACGCTCGTTTTTCTCCGGCGAAGGGGCGGGACGCCGCTCCTCCCGGAAGGCCGCATATTCGATCGTCCCGGGGAAGCTCCGCAGGGCGTCGCGGGACAGCGCGCGGCGCAGGACGAGCGCGCCTCCCTCCGGCTGCATCACGCCCAGGACGGAGCTGCGCCCGCCGCCGAACACGCACAGGCGCCGGATGCCGGGGACGAAGGCGCAGCGCGCCTCAAAGCGCGTGTAGGGCCCCTCGCGGCGCGTTTCGAGCGTACCGATCCGCTTTCCGCCGCAGATGATCGGGATAACCATGAAAACACCTCTTCCCATCCTACGGGAAGAGGTGTTGTTTTATTCAACTGCTCAATTCAATCCGAAGCTGACGGCGAGGGCGGCGTCGACGGCGTTCATCGTGCTCTCGTCGATGCGGCCCATGCGTTCGCGCAGGCGGGATTTATCCAGCGTGCGGATCTGCTCGAGCAGAACGATGCTGTCGCGGTTGAGTCCGGCGCTGCCCTCGGCCAGCGAGATATGCGTCGGCAGCTTTGCCTTGTCGAGGCGGCTGGTGATCGCCGCAGCGATGACCGTGGGGCTGTGACGATTGCCGGTGTCGTTCTGAACGATCAGCACCGGGCGCATGCCGCCCTGTTCGCTGCCGACCACGGGGCTGAGATCGGCGTAATAGATCTCTCCGCGTTTGACGATGCTCATGTTGTTCACTCCGGGAAAGAAAGTCGCCCAATCCATCATATGTACCGGACAAGGCTTATTCTCCCCCTGACGAGCTGAAATTATTCGCGACAGAAGCCGATACATAGTACACCTTTGCCAATAATCGAATGCGAAAATTGTCTATTATTAACTATCTTTATTGTTTTCTGGTTTTGAAGCTTTACAACGCAGTCTGCGCGTCATATAATTGTGATACAACATAATATTGCAATATTAGATTGTTTTACAATATCTTGCTTTTTTTCGACACGTTGTATTATGATTAGCCGACAGCCAAAAAATAATGTGGAGGAAAAAACATGAACAATTCGTCGAGCAGCGCCTTGTCAAGCATCAGGGCTCATTACATGGCTCTTTCCCAGTCCGAGAAAATCATTGCCGATTATGTCACGGAAAACTCCGACGACATGGTCAACATGTCCATGATGGAGCTTGCAAACAATGTCGGCTTAAGTGATGCGACCGTGCTGCGCTTCGTTCGCAGCGTCGGCTTCAAGGGGTATTCGGATTTCAAGATCGCTCTTGCGGCCGATCTGCGCCGGCCCACCGAGGTCATATTTGAAGAACTTGACGCGCAGGATGACGCCGCTACCATTGCAGCCAAGGTCCTCCGTTCGGAGATGCAGCTGCTTCAGGATACGCTGGAGCATCTCGATATGGACGCCTTGAAAAAAGCCATCGATCTGATATGCAGCGCAAAAAGGGTATTTCTTTTCGGCTCCGGCACGTCTGCGGGCCTTGCAGACTCGTTTTATACCCGTCTTATCCGCTTGAACTACAACGTCGTGATGAACACAGACGCCCATCTGCAGATCATGCAGTCCAACCTGATGGGCAAAGGCGATCTGATTATTATAGTATCCCGCTCCGGAACCGCGGACAACCTTATCCGCTCGGAGCGTCTCGCCATCAAAAACGGCGCAGACGTCATCTGCATCACCTGCAACGCGAAATCTCCTGTCGGATCCGGTGCTACAGTCACCCTGGCCGGTGTGGCAAGAGAGTTCCAGCGCGACATTTCCGGTTCTCCCATTTCCATGCTCGGCATCATTGACGTCCTCTTTACCAATCTCCAGATGCTCGATCTTGAGAAAACGGCGAACTATGAAAGGAAGATCTGGGCTGCTTTGAGGAGCACAAGGAACTCTATCAAATAATAACAATAATAAAGGAGGAGGATTCCCATGGCAAAAGTTGTGGAGGAAGGCAGGCGCAATCTGCCTCATTCTGACACCGGCGACGCAAATTTCTTTGATGACACCATCGTTCATCCGAAGGTCCTGATGCCGGGCTGTCCCGACCGGGTAAGGATCATGGCTTCCATGTGGGACGAGGGCGCGCAGGTTTGGCCGAAGGAGCGCGGCTTTGCGGTTGCCAGCGGCACATATAAGGGCGCCCCCATCACGGCCGTCTCTCACGGGATCGGCGGCGGCAGCATGGAAAATCCTCTGATGGCTCTCTTCCCGCACAATCCGGACGCCATCATCCGCGTCGGTTCAACGGGGACCCTGCGCGAGGACATCCACATCGGGGATCTGATTATCAACGACGCGAACGTTCGTCTTGACGGGACCTCGAACATGTATGTCCGCGACGAGTTCCCGTCCGCGGCAAACTTCGAGGTCACAATGGCGCTGGTACAGGCCTGCGAGGAGCTCGGATATACCTATTATCTCGGCACAGGCTGTACGACCTGCAGCTTTTTTGCCGGTCAGGGAAGGCCAAGCTACGGCGGATATGAAAAGCATGACCGCAAAGGCTTTTTCGAGGACATGAAGGCCGCAGGCATCATCAACTTTGAGATGGAGGGCGCAACTCTTCTCACGCTGTCAAGGCTTTTCGGTTTTCGCGCAGGTATGATCGCAGCCGTCGTCGCCAATCGCATCACGGGAGAATGGGCCGAGCATTCCGGCGAAGAACACGCCTGCCGCGCGGGCGCCGAGGCCATACGCATACTCACCTCCTGGGATGAAGCAAAGAAGCTTCACGGAAAACGTTTCTTCTATCCCGCGCTTTTGGGAGATTGAGCAGAGGAAAAGAACATGGAAAGAGATCATCCGATCATTCGCATTGAGGATCTGCATTTCACATATCCGAAAAAAAAGGTCGAAGCGCTCAAGGGAATCAATCTTGAAGTCGAAAAAGGCGACTTTGTTGCAGTGATCGGGCCTTCGCTCGCCGGAAAATCCACGCTCTGTATGTCGCTCAACGGGCTTGTTCCCCATGATACAAAGGGCAAAAAAAGCGGGCGCGTGATCGTAAAGGGCTTCGATACGGCTGACAACCGTCCCTATCAGCTCTGCAGCACCGTCTCGATGGTATTCCAGGACTTTGAGGCCCAGCTCTTCTGTACGAACGCCGCTCTCGACGTGGCGTTCGGGCCGGAAAACCTGGGGCTGCCAAGCGAAGAGATCCGCAGAAGAGTCGATGAGTGCATGGAAATGGTCGGTCTGTCCGGATTCCAGAAAAGAGAGCCCTCCTCCCTCTCCGGCGGTGAAAAGCAGCGGCTCGCGATCGCGTCCGCACTCGCGTTCCACTCGGACATTCTCGTACTTGACGAGCCGACGACAGACCTCGACCCGGTGGGCAAGCAAATGGTGATCGACGTTGCCGACAGTCTTCGCCGTGACGGCGATCTGACGATCATCTGCGTCGAACACGAGGTTGAGGAGCTGATCAAGGCAAATCGCATCGTTTTGGTTGTCGACGGCCGGATAGAGCTTGACGGAACGCCATCGGAAATACTGACGAAAGCCGCTCTGATCAAAGAAAAGGGCGTCATGCCCCTGGGCGCCTGCGAGCTGCAGGCGGCGCTCGGGCTGGAACCCACGGCCCTCCGGGTCGACGAGTGTGTCGAGAGGCTCCTGTCAGAAGGATACCGCATAAACAAAGAAAAATACAACGCCCTCGTTGCTGCCGAAAAGGCCCGTGAGCAGCGCTACGGCGAGCGGGTGATCCGTGTGGAGGATGTCTGCTTCCGCTATCCTGACACGGCCCGCAACGCCGTGGATCATGTCAATCTGGAGGTGCGGGAAGGCGAATTCCTCGCTATCATGGGCCAGAACGGCAGCGGTAAAACGACGCTCGCCAAGCAGCTCAACGGTCTGCTGAAAAAAACCTCCGGCAAGATCACTGTCTACGGCCACGAGGTCGAAACCGGCATTTTCAATCTCAGCCGCTATATCGGATATGTTTTTCAAAACCCGGATCATCAGATATTTGCCGAGACGATCTGGGATGAGGTGTCATTCGGACCGCGCAACTACAAAATGCCGGAGGACGAGCTGAAACAGTCCGTTCAGGACGCGCTGCGCGCGGTAGACCTGGAGGGCCGTGAAAAGGAGGATCCCTTCAGCCTTACAAAAGGCGAGCGTCAGCGCGTCGCCATCGCCTCGGTTCTCGCGATGAAGCCAAAGATCCTTATACTCGACGAGCCAACGACCGGTCTTGACTACAAGGAGCAATGCGGCGTAATGGAGCTGCTGAAGTCTCTCAACGAGAGCGGCCGCACCGTCATCATCATCACGCACACCATGTGGGTCGCAAGCCAGTACGCGCACCGCGCCGTGATCATGAACGACAGCCATGTGCTCATGGACGGTCCGGTACGCGAAGTGTTTGCAAACGAGGAGCAGCTCATTTCCCTGCATTTGAAGCCGCCCCAGATCACGCAGATCGGCAACCGGCTGGGCTGCACGTTCACATGCGTCGAGGATGCGCTTGAAGTGCTTGAAAGGGGGACGGAAAATGGATAGAAACACGGCCGATATTCTGATAGGCATGGCCGCGGAAGCCAGAAAAAACGCAAGAGTGCCCCTCTCAGGCTTTCACGTCGGCGCGGCGCTCCTGATGCGTTCCGGCGAGATCATAACCGGCTGCAACGCCGAGCAGAGCAACATGTATGAGTCTATCTGTGCCGAACGCTGCGCCATAACGAAGGCGGTTTCTTTGGGATACCGGGACTTTGCGGCGGTGGCCGTCGTTTCTGACGCCGAATACCCGCTTGCGCCCTGTGGACTCTGCCGCCAGGCGATCATAGACTATGGGCCGGATATCGAGGTGATCATGTCCAATCCGGACAAGTCAAAAGTCCTTATCATGACAGCCGCCGAACTGTTGCCGGCCTACGATCTTGACGGTTCTCCGCTTTGCTCGCCGTTTGAGGAACTGTTTGAGAAAAAAGGAGTACAAGATGGCACAATATAACGAGGCACAAAAGAAATTTCTCCCGATTCCGGACGACGTTTACGAAGACAGGATCCCGTTTTTGCTCAGGCCCGAAAACGTCGCCCGGTATGAAGACGGCGGAACGGTGTATATACTCGACCGCCGCTGTTATCCGCATGAGCGGCGCTTTGAAAGATGCGACACATACGACGATGTGGCCCGTGCGATCGAAAAAATGGTGACGCAAAGCGGCGGCCCCGCCTTTGCGGTCGCCTGCGGAATGACGCAGGCCGCAAGGCTGGCCAAGGATCTCGCCCCCGACCGGGCGGCGGCGCTGCTCGAAGACGCACGTGCGAGGTTAGCCAGGACCAGACCGACCAACAACAACGTGCGCTATATCTCCTCGGAATTCCTTCACTATGCCCGGGAAGCGCTCGAGGCGGGGAAGGATCCCGAGACCGTGCTGCGGGAGCGCACGGCGGAGCTCTACCGCCGCGATCACCTGATCAATTACTTCGTCGGCAATTTTGCCGCATCACTCGTTGAGAACGGGCAGGGCGTTCTGACTCACTGCTTTGCTGAGGCAAGTATCGTATATACCTATCTCGCCCTCGAGAGTCAGGGAAAGACCGACGTCAAGGCGTTCTGCTGTGAGACGAGGCCGTATCTTCAGGGCGCGCGCCTCACCTCCGACTGCATTTCGGAGATCGGCTTCGACACGACGCTCATAACCGATGGAATGCCCGGATACCTGATGTCGCGCGGGAAGATCGATATCTTCTTTGCCGGAGCGGACCGTATTACCGAAAAGGGCGACGTCATCAACAAGGTCGGGACTTTCCCCTCCGCCGTGCTTGCGAATTATTATCATCTGCCCTTTTACGCCTACGGTCTTGGCGCCGACCCCGGATCGAAGACGGCCGAGGACGTGGAGATCGAACTCCGCGACGGCAACGAGGTGCTGTATTGTCTTTCCCACCGCACCGCGTCGCGCAACGAAAAGCTGCACGGTTTTTACCCCGCCTTTGATTGTACTCCGGCAGAGTTTGTAACCGGCATCGTGACGGACAAGGGGATCTATCCGCCCGAGCGTCTCGGTGAGTATGTGCGGGACGGCGCCATCATCTGATCGGGAGGTGGCCTCATGAGCAAGTACCTGTATCTGGACAGAAACACATTTGTTCATCGCCTTGACCCCAGGACGAAGCTTTTGCTGACCTTGGCGCATTTCATTGCCTCCGCCGCTCTCGTCGAGCAGCTCTGGCTCGGCGCATTCGTCGTATTTGAGACCCTTCTTTTTACAACCTTCTCCAGATCATGGAAAAACGTCCACAAGATTCGCGTTATCCTTATCCCGCTTGCGATCATGACCCTGCTGTCTTGGCTCATCTTCGGCACCGGCACAACGCCCTTGTTCTGGATAATCAAAAAAGAAGACCTCTGTCAGGGCGTTTCCTCTGTCTTTCGCTCCATGTCAAGCATCATCATGGCGATCGTCCTTCTGTCGACGACCAGAAATGAAGAGCTTGTTCAGGGCTGTGTGAAGTTCGGGCTGCCATACCGCGGCGCCTTTGCCTTTTCCAACGCTCTGCGCATGACTCCGCATCTTACCGGCGTAGCGATGACCGTCGTCGCGGCGCAGAAATCACGCGGGCTGGATCTCGACAACGGCGGCTTCTGGATGAAGGTCAAAAAAACCGTTCCGCTTGTGGTCCCTGCGATACTGCTGGGCCTTCGCTCCGCAGACACGATGACGATGGCCGTGGAGGCAAAAGGGTTCGGCTACACAAAAAAGAGAAGCAATTATATGGAGCTGCAGCTCTCCGGGCTCGACTGGGCGCTGATCATATACGCGATACTGCTTTCAGTCGGCTCGATCGTAATCTCGGCAAACGGCTGGTTCGCCGTCTACAACGCGCTGTGAGCAGCTGCACCGGAGGTGCAGAAGCGATAAAAGCAAAATAAAGAGAGGAGTATTGACAATGAAAGACATTTTTACCATGTGGAAGTATCCCAAGATGATCACCCTCACGGCGATCTGCGCAGCTATTTACGCGGCACTTCTCATCCCTTTCAAGGCAGTTGTCATCTTCAGCGTTGAGGTGCGAGTCGCAACCGTCATCGTCCCGGTCATGGGCATTCTGTTTGGGCCTGCGGGCGCATGGGGTGTCGCCATCGGCAATCTCATCGGCGATTTCTTCGGATCGATGAGCGTCGCGTCGATCTTCGGCTTCATCGCAAACTTTTTCTTTGCCTATGTGCCGTATAAGGTCTGGTACATGGTAAAGGGAGACGTTGAACCCAAAACGGAGAACGGCAAAAAGATCGTTCGCTTCCTGCTCGGATCTCTCGGCGGCTCATTGTGCGACGTGTGCTGGCTTTGCTTCGGTGTCTGCGCTGTGTTCAGCCAGCTTCCTTATCCGCTCTTTGCCAGCATTATCGGCGTCACGAACGGTCTGTTCCCGCTGGTGCTCGGCGCCGCCGTGCTCTCGCTTGTCGGCATGCGCGTTAAAAAGTGGGGCCTCGCCTTTACCAGCATCATGAAGCCCGAGGACTTTAACACCAATATGAAATTCAATACCCTTGGCCTCGTCTTTCTGATCGTGGCTCCCCTGGTCGCGATCGTCGTTTCGCTCATCATGAGCGCACAGGGGACACAGGTCGGCACGCCTCTTGTATGGGTCAGCCTCCCCGCACTCATCATCTCCGTTATCGGTTCCTGTATCATGGGCCTCAGTCCCGACATTTTTGAGAAACCCGAAGAGGAGTAAGGCCCTCTCGTTCCGCCGTATTCACGAACCGAAAAACCATCCTCACACAGAGCCTGCTTTTCAAGTAGGCTCTGTGTCAATAAAAACAGAAATGAGGAACAACATGGCTGATAAAGAAGGATTGAAAACGGCAAAAAACTACCGTCCCGAGATCCCCTTCGCCGGCGGACGCTTACCGGGCGGGATAAAGGGCGTCGGCGGTCTGGACTGGGGCATGCAGCGGCGCATGACGCACATCTTTCGTCCGGATGACGGGAAGACCGTTATGCTCGCCTTTGATCACGGCTACTTCATGGGCTCGACAAGCGGGCTCGAACGTCTCGACCTTTTGATTCCGGAGCTTATGGACGGCGTTGACGTCCTCATGGGCACACGGGGAGCTTTCCGCACCTGTGTTCCATCCGGGAATCGCTGCGGTCTCGCATTGCGCGTCAGCTCGGGTTCGTCCGTGCTTGACGACGACCTGAGTCACGAAGTCGTGGCAGTAGGCATTGAAGATGCTCTGCGGCTCGACGCCGATGCGATGGCAGTTCAGGTTTTTATCGGAGCCGACGGAGAAAAGGAAAGCATCTCCAACCTCAGCCGCTGCATCAACGAGGGGCTGACATACGGGATCCCCACGCTCGGCGTGGTCGCCGTAGGCAAGCAGATGGAACGCACACCGCGTTATTTCAAGCTGGCCACCCGCATGATCGCCGAGCTCGGCGCGCAGATAGTCAAAAGCTACTTCTGCGACGAGCTTGATGAGATCGTAGCCGCCTGCCCTGTGCCGATCGTTCTCGCAGGCGGGAAAAAGCTGCCGGAGAAGGACGCTCTCGAAATGGTCAGACGTGCGATGGACTGCGGCGTCTCCGGCGTTGACATGGGCCGGAACGTATTCCAATCTGCCTGTCCTGCCGCCATGGCGCGTGCTGTTTCGATGATCGTCCACGCTGATGCGTCGGCAGCTGAGGCATGGGAAGCTTTCCGGGAGATCTCACATGAAAAGACCTGACGTACCCTTAACGGAGCTTCCGTTCGTCAGACAATTCATCCGGCTGTGCGCCAACGGCGCGGCCATGGGTTTTCACGAGAGGAACGGAGGGAACCTGTCTTACTGGCTCAGCCCGGAAGATCTTGCTCTGCTTCCTGATCTTAATTGCTCCGGTCCGCCCGTACCGCTTGAGGCAGAGGTGAGCGGGATGGGAGGAGAATACTTTCTTCTGACTGCCAGCGGCAGCTTTATGCGCAGCGTCCCTCTCGACCCGGAAAAAGAACTGTGCCTTATTCGCCTGGAGCAGGACGCGCGGTCCTATCGCGTCGTTTGGGGGCTGTCGGAAGGCGGAAGACCGACCAGCGAGCTGGAGAGCCATCTTCTGAACTTCTCCTCACGCGCCGGCATGCCCGGCCGCGCATGCCGGGTTATGTATCATGCTCACCCCGCTCATGTCATCGCTTTGAGTTTTCTTCTTCCCCTCGACGAAAAAACAATAACCAAAGCGCTGTGGACCAGTATGATCGAATGCCCGTTCCTTTTTCCGGAAGGGGTCGGAGTCGTGCCCGCCATGATACCCGGCGGCGCACAGATCGGTACGCTCACATCCGAGCTCATTCGGACGCACGATGCCGTGCTGTGGGCTCACCACGGTCTCTTTTGCTGCGGCAGGAGCTTTGACGACGCCTTCGGGCTCATGGAGACGATAGACAAGGCCGCTCAAATTTATCTGATAGTCGAGGGCTCGTCTCTGAAACGCGTCAACCGCATCGAAGACTCTCTCCTGTATGAGATAGCCGAAGCGAGCGGCGGCGCTTTGAACACCAGGCTGATTTGAGCGCCCGCCCGGTATTCGCTGTCTGCCTTCGGAATAAAAAGAGCTTGATGCGACGACATTGCGATCTCTCTGCGATCACGACACGATGCAAATCGCCGGTTCTCCTGTCGGAGAACCGGCGATTTGGCTGTTATTTCAGTTTTACTTGACGGTGATGGAGCTGATGTGGGGCTGCGGTCCCTCGTACCAGTAGAGGAAGCCCTCGATGTCGACGGTGTCGCCGACCTTGAGGTTCTTCACGGCCTCGTAGACCTCGCTGCCGGGAGCGGTGAGGTAGCGGCGGACGACAAAGGTATAGGTGCCGCCGTTGATCTCGATGTCGAAGTAGAGGTCGTCGCCGTCGGCGCCGGAGCCGTCCCAGTTGTAGAAGAAGGCGGCGCCGTTGCCCTTGTCGGCGATCTTCGCGCCGGAGACGGAGACGAACTCGGTCATGTGGCTCTCCAGCTCGGGCGTGCCGAGGAGCTTGGCGATGTCGAGCGCGGGGGCGACCCAGCTGCCGTCCTCAAACTCGAAGGTGGCGTCCATGACCTCGATCTGGCCGGCCCAAACGCCCTTGTCGCCGGTGACCTTGATCTTCGTGCCGGGGACGAGCTTGGCGGCGTCGGCCTCGGAGCAGGCCATATCATAGAAGAAATAACCGCCGTCCTTGTCCTGCGCGTAGACGGTGATCTTGTTGTCCCACCAGCTCTGATGGCCCTGGACGAAGGCTTCGACCGTGACGCGGCTGCCTTCCTCGGCGGCGATAAACTGCTCGTGGGTCATGACGCCCTCGCCCTTGGCGAAGATATCCTTCTCGGCGGCCTTGCCGCAGGCGGCGAGGCTGAGGACCATCATCACGGCGAGAAGCAGTGCAAGAAACTTTTTCATGTCGATCTCCTCTTCAAATCATATTGTCGTGCATCTGCCCTTGCGGGCCTTGCGTACTTCAATTATAGCATCGCCCCCGAAAAAGTCAAGGAAGCGGCGCGGTGCGGATGCGCTGAGATCAGCGCTTTTTTCGTTTTTCTTTTAACAGGTCGCGTCCGACGTAGACGGCGATGCCGAGCCACACGGCGCCCAGCGTGACGAGCAACGCTTTCGCGGCGGCGGGAAGCGGGCCGAGCTCACTGCGCTCGGAAGAGACGATCCGCTGGTTGAGCCGGTAGAGCGAAGTGACGCTGTGGAAGAGCTTGTCGAAATACTCCTCGTCCGTCCTGTCTCCGCGGCGGACGCTCTTGGCGGTCTCCTCGATGAGCTGGCCCGCCGCATTGCGCAGCGAGGTCGAGCCGTTGAACACCGGCGTGGTGAAGGTGTTGGCGGTGTTCTCCAGCAGCAGCTTCGAGGCCTCGATCTTCACGTCATAGTGCGCCTCGTCCTCGCCCGCGCGGGCGAGATAGTCCCGATACTCGGCGCTCTCGTGCGCCTTGGTCGTGACGGGCAGATAACCCTCGGTCCCGGAATAGGCGATCTGCACCTCGTTGGTCAGCAGATACTGCGTGAAGAGCCATGCGGCCAGCACCTCCTGCGGGTCGCGCTTGTTGAACACGCACACCGAGGGACCCTGCGAGATCATCTGCGGGTGCTCCGGGTCGAACTGCGGGACGGGACGCACGGCCGTTTCGAATTGAACGACCTTGTCCGCGCTGATATCCAGGAGCGGAGCCTCGCTGCCCATCCAGGTGGCGCCGGCGGTGGAGTCGATGGCGAAGAGGCACTGTCCGGCGTTGAGGAAGTTGGCCGGATAGCTGGAGATCTTGAAGGTCGAGAAGGCTCTCGTTTTCGCATGCTCCGCCACCGTGCGCAGGATCGTGCGCGTTTCCTCGTTGAAGATCAGAACGTCCCCTTCCTCGTCCGAGTACGGCGCGTTCTTCTGGCGCAGCATCTGGATCATCATGTTGTCCGTGGACTTGTAGATGAAGGGGATCAGCACCTTCTGGCCGTTGGCCAGAAACAGGCCGTCCGCGTCCTTGGCCATTGCGGCCTCGGAGACCTCCCATACGAAGTCCCAGGTCAGGATATCCGGCAGCTCATAGCCGAGCTTTTCAAGCATCGTCCTGTTGACGTAGCAGGCCTCGGTCGAGCGCATGAAGGGCAGGGCATAGGTCACGCCGCCGATCGCGCACTCCGAGAGAAACTGCGGCACGATCTCCTCCCGCGTCGGAGAGTCAAAGCGCAGCTCGCTGCCTCCGAGCCCGAAGCGCGCGTCGTCCATCACCTCGTCAAGCGGCACGACGCACAGCGGCGCCATGAGATAGGTGGCGATATGGTCGGGATAGGTGATGCAGACGTTGGGCGTGGTGCCGGTGGGGATGTTGGTGATGACGTCGTTGTAGATCTTGCCGTAGTCGGTGTAAAAGCGAACGTTGACATGGATGTTGGGATAGAGCGCCTCAAAGTCGTCGATGGCCTTCTGGTAGATCTCGGTCTGGGTCTTGTTGGTGTCGTTTTTCGCCCAGAAGCTGATCTCAAAGCTGCGGGAGCTGTCAAGCGTCTCGGGCATGACAAAAGGCTCATAGCCGCGCGAGCCGTGGCAGCCCGCCAGCGGGATCAGACACAGCGCGCAGAGGACGGCCGCAAACAGACGTTTTGCCCTTTTCATCCCTTCGTCCCCCCTCTCGAAACGCCGGCCATGATCTTTTTGCGGAAGATCAGGAACAGCACGATCAGCGGCACGGAGATCACGACCACCGCCGCCATCATGGCGGGGATGTTCTCACGGCCGAAGCCGTTTTCGCGAATCTCCTGGATGCCGTTTGAGACCAGGAAGTAGTTCGTGTCGTCCGTGATCAGGCGCGGCCAGACATAGGAGTTCCAGCACTCGATCACCTTCAGGATCGTGACGGTGATGATCGTCGGGCGGCAGATCGGGATCATGACGCGGGTGAGATAGCGGAAATCACTGCTGCCGTCCACCTTGGCGGCGCGGTAGAGCTCGTCGGGGATCTGCTCGAAGTTCTCCTTGAGCAGATAGATATAGAACACCGAAGTCACCGAGGGCAGGATCAGACCGGTGAAGGTGTTGCGCAGCCCGGCGTTGGTGATGGTCTGAAAGTTGGTGATGACGACCAGCTCGCCCGGGATCATCATCAGCGCGAGGAAAAGCGTAAAGACAAGGTCCTTGCCGCGGAACGCGAGCCGCGAAAAGGCAAAGGCCGCCAGCACCGTCACGCAGAGCATCAGCGCCGTGGTCGCAAGCGTGAAGATTACCGTGTTGAGGAAATAGCGCCCGAGCGGCACCGTGGTGAAGGCGTCGGCATAGTTTTGCAGCGTGGGCGAGAGCGTATAGAACCGGGGGATGTATTCGGAGTTGTAGGCGCCGTAGCTCTTGAGCGAGGAGAGCAGCATCCAGTAAAAGGGGAAGAGCACGACAATCGCCCAGAGCGCGAGGAAGAGATAGGTCGCCGTCCTGAGCGTGCGCGCGCGGCGCGCCGCGGCGGCTTCGATCCTTTGGTTGTCCATGCTTCTCCTCCTCTCAGACGTAGTAGACGTGCTTGCGGCTGACAAGCAGGTTGATGCAGGTGATCGTCAGCACGATCGCGAAGAGGATGATCGCCGCGGCCGAGGCAAAGGAGGGCCAGCCGCCGCTGTTGCCGTAGAGCATGTCGTAAACGTAGCCCACGATCGTGTTCATGCCGGCGGCGTTGAGGTCGGTGCCGAAGATGGCGACAGCGTCGCTGTAGGCCTTGAAGGCGCCGATAAAGCCCGTGATGATCAGGTAGAACAGCTGTGGGGAGATCATCGGAAGGGTGATGCGCGTGAACACGCGCCACTTCGGCGTGGCGTCGAGCCGCGCGGCGTTGTAGAAGTCCTGCCGCACGCTCGCCAGTGCGCTCGTGAGGATCAGGATCTTGAACGGCAGCACGACCCATACCGTGTAGAAGCACAGCACGAACATCTTTGCCCAGTAGGGGCCGTCGATGAAGTCGACCGAGGCGCCGCCGAAGAAGTTGATCACCAGGTTCACCAGACCGTCCGTGTAGGCGGTCTTCTTGAACAGGATCATGAACACCAGGCCGACGGCCAGCGTGTTCGTAACGTAGGGTAGAAAATAGATCGTCTGAAACAGCTCGCGCAGCTTTTTGATCGAGTTGAGCGCGAGCGAGATCAGCAGCGCCAGGCCCGTGGAGAGCGGCACCGTGATGATGACAAGCAGGAAAGTGTTTTTCAGCGCCTGCAGGAAGTATTCGTCGCGCAGCACATAGCGGTAGTTGTAAAGCCCCGTGCCGAAGAAGCTCTGCGAGGCGGAATTGTAGCCTTCCTCAAAGGAATAGACGAACACGTCCACAAGCGGGTAGACCATGAAGGCCCCGAGGAAAAGGATGGCCGGCAGCAGATAGAGCCAGCCCTTGAAGCTTCTGTTGTTCATCTCAGGCCGCCTCTCTCACAGCGCCTCGGCAGAGGAGAAGCGCACACGCTCGCCGCTTTCCGGGTCGAAAAGGTGGACCTTTGCGCATTTGAGATAAAAGCGCACCTCGTCCCCGCCCACGCCCTCGGCATACTCGGCGCTGATGACCGAGCGGATCGACACGCCCTGCATGGCCGGGTGAGTCGAGACGATCGTGGTGTCGCGGCCCATGACCTCGACGGTCTCGAGCGCACAGCGCAGCGGGCCGTCGTCGCGGACGCGGAAGGCCTCGGGACGAATGCCGACGGTGTAAGCGCCGTCCGCGACGCCGTCCGCCCTCATGACGGCATCCCCGCCGATGTGCAGCGTGCCGCCGCGCACCGAGCCGTCAAAGACGTTGATCGGAGGCGTTCCGAGGAACTTCGCCACGAAGAGGTTGTCCGGATCGTTGTAGACCTCCTGCGGCTTTCCGGTCTGCTGCAGGACGCCGTCCTTCATCACAACGATCACGTCGGAGATGCTCATGGCCTCCTCCTGGTCGTGCGTAACGAAAACGGTGGTCACGCCCGTCTCGCGCTGGATGCGGCGGATCTCCTCGCGCGTCTGCAGTCTCAGCCGCGCGTCGAGGTTCGACAGCGGCTCGTCGAGCAGGAGCACGCGCGGCATCTTCACCAGCGCGCGGGCGATGGCGTCGCGCTGCTGCTGGCCGCCGGACATCTCGCCCGGCTTGCGCTCGAGCAGCTGCTCGATCTGCACGAGCTTCGCCGCCTCGAGCACTTTTTCTTCCATGACCTCTTTGGAGAGCTTTGCCTCTCCGCGCAGGTTCTGCAGCGGGAAAAGGATGTTCTGGCGTACCGTCAGATGCGGGTAGAGCGCGTAGTTCTGAAAAACGAGACCGACGCCGCGCCGCTCGGGCGGCAGGGCCGTCACGTCGTCCTCGCCGAAGAAGATCCTGCCTTCCGTCGGCGCTTCCAGCCCGCAGATGAGGTTGAGCGCGGTGCTTTTGCCGCAGCCGGAGGGGCCGAGCAGACCGACGAGCTTGCCGTCGGGGATCTCAAGGGACATGTCGTTGACGGCGACGACCTCGCTCTTGTCCTTTTTGTTGCGGCTGGGGAATTTTTTCGTGAGGTGTTCCAATACGACTTTCATAGCATCTCCACCTGTCTTGTTTTTTTCGTACGCGGGGCTTGCTTTGTGTTTTTCAGTTTAATCAATGCCGGGAGGATTGTCAATCTCCGCGCCCGGTGACAGATGGGCAAATGTTTCACAAAGGCCGCGGCAGCGCGGCCGGAGAGCTTGACAAGCCGCGCCGCAGCCCTTATGCTGTCGGTGTGGCAGGGAGGTTCGCATATGCGGCGCTTTTTTGACAAGTACATCGTGCTCCTGAGCCTGATCCCCGTGCTGGCGGTCATGGCCGTGATCTTTCATCTGTCGTCGCAGACCGGCGACGAGTCCGGCGCGCTGAGCGCGCGCGTCACCGCCGCCGTGATCCGCGTCGTCTGCCCCGATTTCGACGGGCTCGGCGCGGAGGAGCGGTCGCTCCTCTTTGACAGGGCCATGCATATCGTACGAAAAGCCGCCCATTTCTCCGAATTCGCGGCGCTGGGCTTTTTTCTGCTGGGACATTTCCGGGCGCTGGCGCTCAAAACGGCCCTGCGGCGTCCGGCGCTCGGCGCGGTCGTCACGGGCGTTTTGAACGCGGCCTCCGACGAGTTCCACCAGAGCTTCGTCGGCGGGCGGAGCCCGGGGCTCCCCGACGTGGGGATCGACGGCGCGGGCGTGCTCTTCGGCGTTCTTGTGATGGCGCTTCTGCTGCGTCTGTGCCGCAGTCGGAAGCGCAGAAGCTGAAAAACGGACAGAATAAAAGCCCGAAGGAATAATCCTTCGGGCTTTTATTCTTATATGCAGTCTGTAGTGATCAGACCAGCTCGATGACGGCCATTTCGGCGGCGTCGCCGCGGCGGGCGCCGATGCGGGTGATGCGGGTGTAGCCGCCGCTGCGCTCGGCGTACTTGCCGGCGAGCTCGTCCTTGATCTTCTTTGCCACGTCCTCGCGGGTAATGAAGCTGAGCATCTGACGGTAGGACGCGAGGTCCGCCGCCTTGCCGAGCGTGATCATCTTCTCAGCGAGAGGAGCGATCTCCTTGGCGCGGGTGATGGTGGTCTCCATCCGGCCTTTATCGAGAAAATCGGTGACCTGCTGACGGAGCATCGCCATGCGCTGATCGGTCGGCTTGCCGAGCTTTCTGGTTCCGGGCATAATAGCATTTCCTCCTTACTTACTGGTTGTCCTCGCTTGCCAGCGAGAGCCCCATCATGGTGAGCTTGTGCTCGACCTCCTCGAGGGACTTGCGGCCGAGGTTGCGGACCTTGATCATCTCGTCCTGAGTCTTGCTGATCAGATCCTCGACAGTATTGATGTTCGCACGTTTGAGGCAGTTGAAGCTTCTCACGGAGAGGTCCAGCTCTTCGATGGACATCTTGAGCATGGTATCGGGCTCCTGCTCGACGCGGTCGACGACGATGGAGTTCATGCCGGCGGTGTCGGACAGGTCGGTGAAAAGCGTGAAGTGGTCGCACAGGATCTTGGCGCCGAGAGAGACGGCGTCGCGCGCGGTCATGGTCTTGTCCGTCCAGACCTCGATCGTCAGCTTGTCAAAGTCGGTCTGGTTGCCCACGCGGGTATTTTCGACCGTGTAATTGACCTTCAGAACGGGGGTGTAGATGGAGTCGACCGGGATCGTGCCGATCGGCATCTGAGGATTCTTGTTCTTCTCGGCGGGAACGTAGCCGCGGCCGTGGTCGAGGACGAGCTCCATATTCAGAGCGCCGTCGGGCCCGAGCGTGGCGATGGGCTGTTCCGGGTTGAGGATCTCCACCTCGGCGTCGGCCTTGATGTCGCCGGCAGTGACAACGCCCTCACCCGAGGCCTCGATATAGACGGTCTTGGGTTCGGTGCTGTGGAGACGGGCGATGATGCTCTTGACATTCAGAACGATCTCGGTCACGTCTTCCTTCACGCCGGGGATGGTGGAAAACTCGTGCTGCACGCCGGCGATCTTGATGCTGGTGCATGCGGTGCCGGGCAGCGAGGAGAGAAGAACTCTGCGGAGCGAGTTGCCAAGCGTTGTGCCGTAGCCGCGTTCCAGAGGCTCCACAACGTATTTCCCGTAGGAGCTGTCTGTCGGAGTTTCGATGCACTCGATACGCGGCTTCTTAATTTCAATCATTTAGTACAATACCCTCCTTATCATGTTTGCGCCGCAAAGGGCGCCTGCGCGGTGTCTGTTCTTGCCTGAGGGTGTCTGATTACTTGGAGTACAACTCGACGATGAGGTGTTCCTCGATGGGCAGATCGATGTCCTCCTTCGTGGGGACGGCGACGACCTTGCCTGCAAAGTTGCTTGCATCGTACTCAAGCCACTTGGGGGCGGGGCGGAATGCGTTAGCCTCGAGGTTGGCCTTGAGCTTCTCGATCCCGCGGCTGCTCTCCTTGAGGGCGACGACCATGCCCGGCTTCACCTGGTAGCTGGGGATATTGACCTTGCGGCCGTTGACGGTGAAGTGGCCGTGGCTGACGAGCTGACGCGCCTCGGCGCGGCTCATCGCGAAGCCCAGACGGTAAACAACGTTGTCCAGACGGCTCTCCAGGATGGAGAGAAGGTTCTCGCCGGTCTGGCCCTGACGGCGCTCGGCCATCTCAAAGTAGCTGCGGAACTGGCTCTCGAGCACGCCGTAGAAGCGCTTGGCCTTCTGCTTCTCACGAAGCTGCTGGCCGTACTCGGAGTTCTTGCTGCGGCCCTGGCCGTGCTGGCCGGGGGCGAAAGCGCGGTTGTTCATCGCGCATTTGTCGGTGTAGCAGCGGTCGCCCTTGAGGAAGAGCTTTTGACCTTCTCTGCGGCACTGACGGCAAACTGCATCGGTATATCTTGCCATTTTCAGTTACCTCCTTATTAGACGCGACGACGCTTCGGAGGACGGCAGCCGTTGTGCGGGATGGGGGTGACGTCCTTGATCATCGTGACTTCGAGACCTGCGGTCTGCAGCGCGCGGATAGCGGCTTCACGGCCCGAGCCGGGACCTCTGACAAAGACCTCTACGGTCTTGAGGCCGTGCTCCATGGCTGCCTTGGCGGCAGTCTCGGCCGCGGTCTGCGCGGCGAAGGGGGTAGACTTCTTGCTGCCACGGAAACCGAGACCGCCCGCGGAAGCCCAGGAAATGGCGTTGCCCTGCGTGTCGGTGATGGTGACCATGGTGTTGTTGAAGGAAGAGCTGATATGGACCTGGCCCTTTTCAATGTTCTTGCGCTCGCGACGGCGCGTTCTGACGACTTTCTTCTTGGTGTTCGCTGCCATGATTCATATCCCTCCTTACTTCTTCTTATTCGCGATGGTGCGTTTCGGACCCTTGCGGGTACGAGCGTTGGTCTTGCTTCTCTGTCCGCGGACGGGCAGACCGCGGCGATGACGCTGGCCGCGGTAGCAGCCGATCTCGGTGAGGCGCTTGATGTCCAGCGCGGTCTGGCGGCGCAGATCGCCCTCAACGATAAAGTTGTGGTCGATGCACTCGCGCAGCTTGCTCTCTTCCTCGTCGGTGAGGTTCTTGACTCTGGTGTCGGGGTTGATCCCGGTCATCTCCAGGATCTTCTTCGCGCTGGTTCTGCCGATACCGTAGACGTAAGTGAGACCGATCTCGATTCTCTTGTCCTTGGGCAGGTCAACGCCGGCTATACGTGCCATACTGTTCGATCATCCTTTCGAATAATTGATCGCGCATTTCCTTTAACCGGAAACTTGTTCCCGCCGGAGGGAGTCTCCGGCCAATGCGCATTTTTTTATAAGGACAGGTTCGCTTTCAAACCTTGTCTTCCAAAGTGTTTCTCCGCATGCGTCTCCGCACGCGGCCCGCGGGGCGGCGGCCCCGCTTTCACGGATCTTCTGTGATCAGCCCTGACGCTGCTTATGCTTCGGGTTCTCGCAGATGATCATGACGCGGCCCTTGCGCTTGATGATCTTGCACTTCTCGCACATGGGCTTGACGGAAGGTCTGACTTTCATTGATTGTTACCTCCTACTTGCTTCTCCAAGTGATCCTGCCCCGGGTCACGTCGTACGGAGACATCTGCACCGTGACCTTGTCGCCGGGAAGGATCCTGATAAAGTTCATCCGGAGCTTGCCGGATATGTGCGCCAGAATAATGTGGCCGCTGCCGATATCCACCTTGAACATGGTGTTGGGAAGAGATTCCACTACCGTGCCTTCCAGTTCGATCACATCGTCTTTGTTTGCCAAATCAAATTCCTCCTTCGCTCAGATGTCGTCCGCCATGGTGAGTATCTCGGGCTCACCGTCGGTGATCAGGATCGTGTTCTCAT
>JAFRDM010000036.1 GCA_017403885.1 Oscillospiraceae bacterium | reverse complement strand
GAGGACGAGTTCCGCAAGAGAAACATCAACGCCTTCTGGATCCCGCACGCGCTGCCTGACTGCCGTACCGTCTCCCGTGCGGAGATTCGCCGTCAGATCAACGACTACATGACCACGGTCATGCACGAAGAGCCGCTCGACCCCTCGCTGCTTGACTTTGACGACTCCATGACCTGGTAATAGGGAGGATATGTTGGAATGAAAAAAATCAAGAAAGCCCTGCTCAAGTTCTGCTTGATCTTTGTGCTGCTCAACGTCGGCCTTTTCGTGATCTTCTTCTTTGACCTCGACGGCAAGCTGCTGTTCAACGTGGTCGAGCCCTTCCTGAAGAAGCACTATGACAACATGGAGCGCAAGGACACGCTTGCCGAGGCCTATGACCTTGACAAATTCCCCAAGTACAAATACGACTGATCCCATAAAGAATTAACGGAGGCATACGGAATATGAAATACTTTGGCGGCTGCGACGTAGGGTCGACCTTCACGAAGGCAGTCATTCTCGACGAGAACGGCAAGATGATCGCGGATACGACGATCCGTTCGAAGATCAATTCGGAGCAGAGCGCGATCGCGGCGATGGAAGACGTCTGCAAGCAGGCGGGGCTGAAGGACTCGAAGGAGCTCGAGTACCTGATCGGCACGGGCTACGGACGCAACAAGGTTCCGTTCGCGGACGAGAACATTTCGGAGATCAGCTGTCACGCGATGGGCGTGCACATCACGGACCCGAGCGTGAAGGCGATCATCGATATCGGCGGGCAGGACGTAAAGGGCATCTCGATCGACACGGACGGCACGGTGAAGAACTTTGCGATGAACGACAAGTGCTCGGCGGGCACGGGCCGCTTCTTCGAGGCGATGGCGCGCAGCTTTGAGATGAGCCTGCCGGAGTTCTCGAAGCTGAGCCTGACGGCGAAGAACGTGATCCCGATCACGGCGCAGTGCACGGTATTTGCGGAGTCTGAGGTCATCACGCTGGTCGGCGAGGGCAAGCCGATGGACGAGATCGCGGCCGGCATCGAGATGGCGGTAGCGAAGCGCTGCTTCGTGATGGCGAAGAAGGCGGGCGCGACGGACAGCATCACGCTGACGGGCGGCTGCGCGAAAAACGACGGCCTGAAGGAAGCCATCGAGCACGTGCTGAAGCTGAAGGTCGTGAACCTGAAGACCGACCCGCAGCTGATGGGCGCTCTCGGCGCGGCCGAGTATGCCCGCCAGAAGGGTCTTGCCAAGAAGTAATCCCCCCAATACGATACGATCGAGCCGCCGGGCGACCGGCGGCTCTTCTTTTTCACTTCGGCTGCGGACACAGAAAAAGCGTTGCGATTTTTCTCTGTTCGGTGTAGTATAAATACGGTAAAAAGCCGATTGAGGAGGGCTCGGACGTGATCATCACCATCGGAAGACAGCATGGCAGCGGCGGACACGATATCGCCCGTGCGCTCGCCGGAGAGCTGGGGATATCCTGCTTTGACAAGGAGATCGTGGACGAGGCCGTCCAGCTTTCCAAGCTCTGCCGTGAGGTCGTGGAGAGCTTTGACGAAAAGCGCGTGGCGGCCTTTATCACGGGAGAGCCGCATTATTTCGGCCCGCAGGGGATCTTCGCGCTGAACATGCAGGCGGCGACTGCACAGTTCGACGCGATCCGTTCGCTTGCGGAAAAAGGAGACGCCGTCTTCGTCGGGCGATGCGCCGACTATGTGCTGCGCGGACGGGACGATCTGCTGCGCGTTTTCATCATGGGAGGGCTGCCGGACCGGATCAAAACCGTCATGGAGCGTTATTCGCTCGGAGAGGAGCAGGCGAGAAAGCTGATCCGCGAGGTCGACAAGGACCGCGCAAGCTTCTACCGCTATTACACCGACCAGCTTTGGGGCGAGGCCGGCAACTACGATCTGTGTCTCGACAGCGGACGCATCGGCGTTCCCGGGGCGGTGCAGGTCATCGTCAGCTGTCTCCGGGCCCGCGGCCTGATCTGAAGAAAAGAGAGGGATCGAAAGCATGAAGCCTCTGCTCGACCTTACCAAGACTTACGCCATCGCTCTCGAGGGCGGCGGCGCCAAGGGCGGCTACGAGGTAGGCGTATGGAAAGCGCTGGAGGAGATGGGCGTGCGCTATAACGCCGTCTCCGGCACCTCGGTCGGCGCGCTCAACGGCGCGCTGATGGCCATGCGCGATCTGCCGGGCGCCATCGCGGCCTGGGAGGATATCCGTCTGGACAAGGTGATCGATTTTGACGCCAATCAGGAGGAAAACCTGCGCAGGGTCGTCAGCGGCGAGGTGGATTTCAGCAGCTTCCACGAGTTGATCCCGCAGGCCTTCGACGTGATCCGCAAGCGCGGGCTGGACGTCGCGCCGCTGCGCGCCTGGGTGCGCGAGGTCGTCGACTGCAAGAAGATCAAAAGCTCTGACGTCAGGCTCTTCATCTCCACCGTCTCTCTGACCGACCGCAAGGGTCTCGAGCTCTGCGTAAACGATCTGGAGGAGGACGAGATATGCGACATGCTGCTTGCAAGCGCCTATCACCCGACCTTCCGTCTGGAAAAGCTGGGCGGAAAGCTGTACGCCGACGGCGGCTTCATCGACTCGCTGCCGCTGCACGTACTGGTGGAGAACGGCTATCGGGACATCATCGCCGTGCGCATCCCCAGCCGTTTTGCCCGTGAGCGCCGTTTCAAGATCCCGGACGATGTGAACATCTGGTACGTGGATACCGACGCGGACCTCGGCGGCGTGCTGAATTTCAGCGCCGAGCAGGCGCGGCGCGATATGACCATCGGCTATTATGACGCCTGGCACGATCTGTGCGGCCTTTACGGCAAGCGGTATTATATCGAGCGCAGCATGACCGAGCGCGAGGCGCTCGACCGGATCCTCGACAGCTATCTGCGCCGTGCGCCCGGGTTCCCGCTGCGCGAGCTCTGCGAAAAGGAACTGCCGCGCATGGCGAAGGGCCTGAACGTAACGGGCGGGTATTACGAGCTTTTGCTCGCGCTGCTCGAGGTGACGGCCGAAGGAAGAGAACTTGACAAGCTGCGCATCTACACGGACAGGGAATTTCTTGCCGCGATCCGCGCGGCGTCTCCGGAAAACGGGGAGGAGACGGCGGCGGACAAAGAGCCGCGCGCGGAGACGGAGGAAGAACCCTGCGCCCTGCGCGAATAAACAGCGCCGTCTCGGTTGCTATTTCCCGCAGTTTGTTCTATACTGAAAAAAACGGCCCGCTGCCGGGAGGAGGGGAGAGAGCGATTTGAAAAAACCGTACTGCGTGCTGCTGGCGCTGCTTGTGCTGTGCGCCGCCGCGTTCTGTACCGCTCCCTCCAGCTTTGCGGACGAGGGCGACGGCCCGCTCGTCATCACCAAAAGCCCCGGCGGAGAGACCGTGTACGAGGGCGACGACGCGATGTTCATCTCGCGCGCCGACAACTATTCCTCGGTCGTCTGGCTGATCATCAGCCCCGACGGGGAGACGGTCTACGAAAACAACGAGGCCGAGGCTGCCTTTCCCGGCCTTGAGATGGAGGGCTTCGACGGCGAGGAACTGACGCTGATTTCGATCCCGATCGCGATGGACGGATGGTATGTGCAGACCCGTTTTCTGGACTCTGACGGCGACGCCGTTCTGACGGACCGCGCGCAGATCTCGGTGATCGAGGGCATCATCCCCTCCCCCCGCGTCAAGCTTCTCAGCGGCGGCGCGCGTCTGAGCGCGGGCGAGAGCAGGACGCTCAGAGTCGAGGCCGCCTCGCCGGGAGGCGACGCGATCAAATACCAGTGGTACCGCAGCTCCTCGGCCGCCCGCAATTCCGGCGAGCCGATCCCCGGCGCGACCGAGAGCGCTTTCACCCCGCCCGAGGAGACCGGACAGGTCTTCTATTATGTCGGCGTGTGGTGCGTCCGCGGCCGCGACGCCAGCTCGCCGATCTACACCGCCCCGGTGGCGGTCATATATTCCGAACCGGAAACGCTTCCGGCGCCGGAGCCGACAGCCGAACCGACGCCTGCGCCGACGATCCCCCCCAACCGCGGCGGACCGAATCCGCTGCTCGCGGGCGGGAATGCGCTTTTCACGGGCGCCGTCTCGCTGCTGATCATCACGCTGCTCGCCGTGAGCGTGAGCGCATTGATCCTGCACGGCGTCGGGAAAAGACAGAAGGCGGAGGAGCGGGACGCGCTCGCCGGAGAGGAAAAAGAGACGGAGTAAGCAAGTCAATTTGAACATATACAGCCACATCAACGACAAACCGAAAGGAGAAAAACAATGGGTCTTATCAAAGCGGCACTCGGCGCGGCAGGCGGTGTTCTTGCCGACCAGTGGAAAGAGTATTTTTACTGTGAAGCGCTCCCGGCAAACGTCATGGCGGTCAAGGGCAGAAAGAAGGTCTCCGGCCGTTCGTCCAACACCTCCAGCGACAACATCATCTCCAACGGCTCCGTGATCGCCGTGGCCGACGGACAGTGCATGCTGATCGTCGAGCAGGGCAAGGTCGTGGACCTGTGCGCTGAGCCGGGCGAATACGTCTACGACAGCTCTACCGAGCCCTCCGTCTTCACCGGCAATCTCGGCAGCAGCATCGTCGAGGTATTCAAGAATGTCTGCAAACGCTTCACCTTCGGCGGCGAGCCTCCGAAGGATCAGCGCATCTATTATTTCAACACCAAGGAGATGCCCGGCAACAAGTACGGCACGCCCTCTCCCGTGCCCTTCCGCGTGGTCGACAGCAAGATCGGCCTTGACGTGGACATCGCCATCCGCTGCTTCGGCGAATACAGCGTCCGCATTTCCAACCCCCTGCTGTTCTACACCAATGTCTGCGGCAACGTGATCGCCGACTACACGATCGACCGTCTCGAAAGCCAGATGAGGACCGAGCTTCTCACTGCGCTGCAGCCCGCCTTTGCGAAGATCTCCGACATGGGCGTTCGCTACTCCGCGCTGCCCGGCCACACCGCCGAGCTGGCCGACGCTCTCAACGAGGAGCTCTCCGGGAAATGGCGCGATCTGCGCGGCATCGAGATCGTCTCCTTCGGCGTGTCCAGCGTGAAGGCAAGCGAAGAAGACGAGGCCATGATCAAGGAGGCCCAGCGCAACGCGATGTTCCGCGATCCCACGATGGCCGCGGCGCATCTGGTCGGCGCGCAGGCTGCCGCGATGCAGGATGCCGCGAAGAACGAGGGCGGCGCTGCGATGGCCTTTATGGGCATGAACATGGCTCAGAGCGCCGGCGGCGTCAACGCGCAGAGCCTCTATCAGATGGGCGCGCAGCAGCAGGCCGCGGCCCCCGCCGCTCCCGCAAAAGAGGGCTGGAAGTGCGCCTGCGGCGCGGTGAACACCGGCAACTTCTGCGCTCAGTGCGGCGCGAAGAAGCCCGAGGTGATCCCCGAGGGCGCCTGGAAGTGCGCCTGCGGCACGGTGTGCACCGGCAACTTCTGCCCGCAGTGCGGCGCGAAGAAGCCCGCTGCCGCCCTCTATAAATGCAGCCAGTGCGGCTGGGAGCCGGAGGATCCGGCCAACCCGCCGAAATTCTGCCCCAACTGCGGTCATCCCTTCTCCGAGGACGACAGGATCTGATGCAAAAAGCACGGCGATCGTGCCTGCGCCGCAAAGGACGGCGCAGGCACGGTCCCTTCGTCATCTCATCATAGGAGGATCCCCATGCCATCACAGGTGACCAACTACAAATGCCCCGCCTGCACCGGACCGCTGCATTTCGACAGCAAGTCCGGTCAAATGGCGTGCGAATACTGCGGCAGCGTGTTTTCGGTCCAGGAGATCGAGGCGCTCTACGAGGGGAAGAACGAGCAGGCGGAAAACGCCTTCAACGCCGCCCAGGCCGCCCAAAGCGCCCAGGCCGCGAACGACGGGGACGTGCAGGACGGCATGGACGTCGACTGGGACCTCAGCTCCGCCGGCTCCGCCTGGGGCGCCGAGGGCGAGGGCCTGCGCGCATACAACTGTCCCTCCTGCGGAGCGGAGCTGATCTGCGACGAGACCACCGCCGCGACGAGCTGTCCATACTGCGCCAACCCCACGATCGTGCCCGGACAGTTCTCCGGCACGCTGATGCCGGATCTGATCGTGCCCTTCAAGCTCGACAAGGAGGCGGCCAAGGCCGCCCTGCGTGAGCATTTCAAGGGCAAAAAGCTTCTGCCGCGCGCTTTTTCTTCGGAGAATCATCTCGACGAGGTCAAGGGCGTCTATGTGCCCTTCTGGCTTTTCGACGCGGACTGCGACGCGGATATGAGCTTCAACGCCTCGCGCGTGAGGAGCTGGAGCGACCGGAACTATCGTTACACCGAAACGAGGTATTACCGTCTGTACCGCAGCGGCAGCGTCAGCTTCGCGAACGTGCCGGTGGACGGCTCGATGAAAATGCCGGACGAGCTGATGGAATCGCTCGAACCCTTCAACACGGCCCGCGCGGTGCCCTTCAAAAAGGCATACCTCTCCGGCTATCTGGCCGACCGTTACGACGTCGGCGCGTCCGACAGCGTCGGCCGCGCGAATGAGCGCGTTCGGCAGAGCACGATCCAGGCCTTTTCGAAAACGACGGGCGGCTATACCGGCGTAACGAGCACGGGCAGCAATATCCGCCTGCACAATGCCCGGGCCAAATACGCCCTGCTCCCGGTCTGGATCCTCAACACGAGCTGGAACGGGAAAAACTATCAGTTTGCCATGAACGGGCAGACTGGCAAGTTCGTCGGCGATCTGCCGACTGACAAGGGCGCATATTGGAAATACCGCCTGCTCTACGGCGGCATCGTCGCGGCGATCGCCTTCGGCGTTCAGATGCTGATCCAGTTGATGTAAGGGGGCAAAGCGATGAAAAAACGTGTGTTTTCTCTTCTTCTTGTCCTCGTGCTGACGCTGTCGCTGTGCGCTGCGGTCCACGCGGAGGATCTGCACTTCGTCTTCGATGAGGACGACAGGATCAGCGCCGAGAGCGAGGAGATCCTCGAGCAGCTCGGCGCGCGGATTTACGGCGACACCGGTACCGCCGTGTGCGTATACATCGCCGAAAAAACGGGGGAGTGGGACGAGATACGCTCCTTCACCGAGAGCTTCTACCGCGAGCATATCGGCGAGGAAAACGGCATCCTGCTGGTCCACTATCATAACGCGGAGGGCGGCCGGATCTCATATTTCAAGACCGGCGAAAAGCTGGCCTCGCTCAGCGACGAGGACATGAGCGAGATCATGCAGGCCTACAACTCCGCGAATACATACTCCGACGGCGTACACGACTACATGAACATGGTCTACGCCAAGCTCATCGGCGCGACGGCCTTCGGCGAGGTAACGCCCCAGGATAACCCGAACATCCCCGAAGAGCGGCAGCTCGACCGCGTGGTCGATCTTGCGGGCGTGATCCCGGCCGATAAGCTGAGCAGGCTCAACACGCTCGCCGACGAGATCAGCGAGCAGTATCGGTGCGACGTTGCGGTGGCCTTCGTCTCCAGTCTGGAGGGCAAGTACGTCGTGGATTATGCCGACGACTTTTACGACTACAAAGGCTACGGCTTCGGCGCGAACGACGACGGCATCCTGCTGCTCGTCTCTGTGGGCGACCGTGAATTTGCCGAGACGACCTACGGCTACGGCAAGATCGCCTTTACCGACTACGGCATGAGCCATTACCTTGAGGCGCGCTTCACGCCCTATCTCGGCGAGAACGACTGGGCCGGAGCGGCCGAGCAGTTCATCAGCGACGCGGGAGTCCTGCTCAGGCAGGCGAGGGACGGCAATCCCTATGATTATGTCGAGCCGCAGCGCGAGAAGAAAAGCCTGAAGGAAGTCGCTCCCGTCTCGGCGCTGATCTCCGCCGTGATCGGCTTCTTCTCCGGAGGTATCCCGGCGGGCGCGATGAAGCGAAAGATGAAGTCGGTAGAAAAGGAATACGGCGCGGCGAACTATGCCCGGGGAGGGCTGAACCTGCGTGTAAAGGACGACCGTTTTTTATACGCCAACGTTTCCAAGACGCCGATCCCGCACGACAGCGGGAACCGCAGCAGCGGCGGGGGAGGCAGCTCCGTACACTTCTCCTCGTCCGGCCGCAGCCACGGAGGCTCTCACGGGAAGTTTTAACAAGAAAAAACAGGCGCTGTGCGCCTGTTTTTTCTTGTTTCAAGAACTTTTTTGCCTGTCGGCGGGCAAATTGACGAGAGGGGAGCGACCGGGAAAGCCGTGGAACACGCAATAAAGTGCAGAAAAAAAGAAAATAACGAAAAATGCACCTAAACAGGAACACGCAAAAAAATAATTCGTCAATTTGATGCTAAGAGATAGTCAATAATCGGCAGTTTGTTCATTGACGCTTTGACGCCTCCGATGATAAAATGAGTATAGCTATCAGTATGGCGAGGATTGTTATGAAAAAGTACTACGTGCTGATCGGAAATTACGGCAGCGGCAAGACCGAGCTGGCGCTCAACTTTGCTTTCAAGGCGGCGGAGCAGGGCCTGCGGACCGAACTGCTGGATCTCGACATGGTCAACACCTACTTCCGTCTGACCGAACGCGGCAAAATGGCGCGCATGAAGGAGATCCGTCTGGTCAGTCCGAACTACGCCTCGTCCGGCATCGAAACGCTCTCCCTCCCGGCGGAGGTCGCCTCTGCCTTCGATATGGACTGGGACTGCGTGGTTTTCGACGTCGGAGGCGACGCGGTGGGCTCGACGGCTTTGGGCCGTTACCACCAGGATTTCATGGCCCTTGGCCCGGACGAGCTGGAAGTGCTCAACGTTGTGAACATTCGCCGTCCTCTGGCCGGCACGGTGGACAAGATCATCCACCTGCAGGAGGAAATGCAGATCCACTCCCGCCTGAAGATCACGGGCATGATCAACAACACGAACCTCGCCCAGTGCACGACCCCCGCCGAGCTGCGCGACGGCTATGAGATCATCCGCGAGGCGTCGGAAAAAACCGGCGTCCCGGTGATGTATACTTCCGGCAAGAAGGCCATGCTCGACGCCTTCCTATCCGAGGGACACGACCCGAAGTACATCGGCACGCCGCTCGTGATCGACACCTACATGCAGCGCGACTGGGACAGCTGGATACGCGGCCTGAACGACAACCCCTTCGGCGTCGGAGAAAAATGATTTGCGCATACCCCGCTTTTGCGGTTTTCAGATATCATCAATTCGGCAAAAACATAACAGAAAAGAGGAGTATCATGGTAAAAGTCACAATCAATGAGCTCATCTGCAAGGGCTGCGGTCTCTGTGTCAGGGCGTGCCCGAAAGGCGTTCTTGCCCTCTCCAGGACCAGGCTCAACGCAAAGGGCTACCACCCGGCCGAGGTAGCCGCTCCCGAGGCGTGCATCGGCTGCGCGTCCTGCGCCCGCACCTGCCCGGATGTGGCCATCCGGATCGAGAGAGATTAAGGAGGAAATGACAATGGCTCTGACTCTTATGAAGGGGTCCGAAGCGATCGCCGAGGCCGCCATCCGCGCCGGCGCGCGTTTCTTCTTCGGCTACCCCATCACCCCGCAGACCGAGATCCCCGAATACATGTCCGCCCGTATGCCCGAGGTCGGAGGCTGCTTCCTCCAGGCCGAGAGCGAGGTCGCGGCGATCAACATGGTGTACGGCGCTGCCGGTACCGGCGCGCGCGTCATCACCTCCTCCTCCAGCCCCGGCGTCAGCCTTAAGCAGGAGGGCATCTCCTACTGCGCGGGCGCCCAGCTGCCCTGCGTGATCCTCAACGTCATGCGCGGCGGCCCCGGTCTCGGCAACATCCAGGCCTCTCAGGGCGACTATTTCCAGGGCGTCAAGGGCGGCGGCAACGGCGACTACCATCTGCTGACCTACGCGCCCTCCTCCGTGCAGGAAGCCATCAACATCATGACCTTTGCTTTTGACAAGGCCGAGAAATACCGCATGCCCGTCCTCTTCCTCGCCGACGGCATCATCGCCCAGATGATGGAGCCCGTCGAGATGCCCGAGATGGTGGACTTCAAAGTCGACCCGGAGAAAAAGCCCTGGGCCTGCACCGGCTGGAAGCCCGGCGACGATCCCGCCAAGCGCGGCGTCATCAACTCCATCTATATCGACACCGAATCGCTGACCGTTCACAACGCCGAGCTGCAGAAATCCTATCAGGCGGCCAAGGCCAACGAGCAGATGTGGGAATGCTACAAGACCGACGACGCCGAGGTCATCGTCACGGCCTTCGGCACGGTCGCCCGCGTCGTCAAGTCCGTTGTTGACGAGATGCGCGCCGAGGGTATGAAGGTCGGCCTGTTCCGTCCCATCACTGTGTGGCCCTTCCCGTATGACGCGCTGCGCGAGACCGTCATGAAGAAGGAAGTCAAGGGCGTTCTGGACGTCGAGGTCAACGAGGGCCAGATGCTCGAGGACGTGAAGCTCGCTATTGAGGGCGGCAAGCCCGTCAGCTTCTTCGGCCACCTCGGCAGCCAGTTCCCGACGACCGATGAGATCCGGGCCGAGATCCTCAAAATTAAGGAGGGTAAATAAGATGTCCGTTGTCTTTGAGAAAACCAAGCTGCTTACCGACAAGCAGTTCCACTACTGCCCCGGCTGCAACCACGGCATCATCCACCGCCTGGTCGCCGAGAGCATCGACGAGCTGATCCAGGAGGGCAAGCTCGAGGCCGGCAACGTCATGGGCGTCGCTCCCGTCGGCT
>JAFRDM010000035.1 GCA_017403885.1 Oscillospiraceae bacterium | reverse complement strand
GAGGAGCAGTCCCTGCGACGCGGTGTAGGTCGAGGTGAGGGCTCCGGCGGTCAGCGAACCGTGGACAGCGCCCGCGGCGCCTCCCTCGGACTCCATCTCGACGACCTTGACCTTGGTGCCGAAGATGTTCTTGCGGCCCTGCGCCGACCACTGGTCGACGTAGTCGGCCATCGGGCTGGACGGGGTAATGGGGTAAATCGCAGCGACTTCGGTAAACGCATAGGATACATGGGCGGCCGCGTTGTTGCCGTCCATCGTTTTGAAGTGTCTCATAACGATTATCTCTCCTCATTGAAAATAACTTTTGTCTTGCGTTCCGGGGATATGCTCAACAGTAACAGTTTATCATTCTTTTGACAAAAAGGCAACCGTCCGGGAGGAGAAATTTCTTTCCTTTTTGCCGCTTTCCGGGCCTCTCCGCGGCCGAAAAACAAGACTTGTGCTTTTGGGTAAAATAGTTTATAATAGAACGGCTTTTGACACAGGGAAACGCCCTCCCGCGCGGAGGCGGCGCGGACCCGATGAAAGGAGATAGACCGCCATGGTGAAAATAATGAACGACAGCGGCGAGATCAGCATCACCAACGAGGTGCTGACCTATCTTGCCGGCGACGCGGCCACGAGCTGCTTCGGCGTCAAGGGCATGGTCGCCTGTTCCAAGGAGGGCGGTCCCTGGCAGCTGCTGCGCCGGGAATCGATGTCCAAGGGCGTGGTCGTCCGCTATGACGACGAAGGCAGCGTCTCGCTCGAGCTGCATATCGGCGTGGGCCCCGGCGTGAATCTCAGCGCCGTCGCACGCAGCATCATGAAGGACACCGGTTACAAGCTCGAGCAGTCCACGGGCGTTCCGGTCAGAAAAGTGGACGTCTATATCGACACGATCATCAGATAAAGACAGGGGGGAGAACCCTTGAACAATTATATTGACGCCGCGGCCTTCCGCGACATGATCCTCTGCGCCGACGCGGCGCTGCATGCGAACATGCAAAGGATAAACGAGCTCAACGTCTTCCCCGTCCCGGACGGCGACACGGGCACGAACATGGGCCTTACGATGGACAATGCGGCCGTCGATCTGCGCAGGAAAAGCTTTTCTTCGATCGACGAGGTCTCCGGCTGCGTGGCCTCCGCGCTGCTGCGCGGGGCGCGCGGCAACTCCGGCGTGATCCTCTCGCTGCTTTTCCGCGGCATTTCCCGCCGTCTCAAGGGCCTCGACACCGCCGGTCCGGAGGAATTCACCGCCGCGATGAACGAGGGCGTCGACGCCGCTTACAAGGCCGTCATGAAGCCCGCCGAGGGCACGATCCTCACGGTTTCGCGCATGGCCTCCGCCGCTGCGGCGCAGGCTTCCGGCGCAGGCTCGGACCTCGAGACCTGCCTTGTGTGCGCGATCAAGGTCGGCGAACAGGCGCTGGAGGACACCGTCAACCAGAACCCCGTGCTGAAAAAGGCCGGCGTCGTCGACGCGGGCGGCATGGGCTATCTCGTGATCCTGCGCGCGATGCTCGCCTCCCTGCGCGGCGAGGTCCGCACCGATGAAGCGGCAGAACCCGAGGAGCCGAAAGAGGAAAACCGTGTTTTTGTCTCAGGCAAAGTCGACATCCCCACCGAGAACATCTTTGACACGGTCTATATCGTGAAAAAGAAGAGCTTCGACGTCAATCTGCGGCCGCTGCGGCTGTATCTCGACTCGATCGGCGACAGTCTGGTCATCAGCGAGGACGACGAGATCTTCAAGGTCCACGTCCACACCGACATCCCCGCCTCCGCCCTGACAGAGAGCCTGAAATACGGCGAGCTGGTCGTCGCCGACATTGAAAACATGCGCATGCAGGCCGAGGCCCAGCAGCGGGGCGAGGCGCCCATGACCGCTCAGGGCGCCGAGGAGTATCAGGTGGGGAAAAATGATCCCGAGCCGAAAGAGCCGAAAGCGGATCCGGACGAGCTTAAATTCGTCGCTCCCGAAAAGGAATACGGCGTGGTCACGGTCAGCGCGGGCGCGGGCATGGAATCGCTGTTCCTCAACGATCTCGGCTGCGACGCCGTCGTCACCGGCGGACAGACCATGAACCCCTCGACCGACGATATCCTGCATGCGATCGCGCGCACCCCCGCCTCCACGGTCTTCGTGCTGCCGAACAACAAGAACATCATCATGGCCGCGCAGCAGGCCGTCCCGCTGGCGGCGGAGCATGAACGCAAGGTCATCGTCGTCCCGACGACGACGGTGCCGCAGGGCGTATCGGCGATGCTGGCCTTCAACGTCGACGCCGAGGCCGGGCAGCTCGCCGTCGATATGACCGACGCAGCCCGGAACGTCCATACCGCGATGGTGACCTACGCCGCCTTCGACCGCGAGTTCGACGGCCACAGCATCCACGCGGGCGAATATCTCGCCCTGCTCGACGGCACGCTGCTGGGCAGCTACTCTTCTCTCCCCACGCTCTTCAAAGAGCTCAACTGGGCGATCAACGAGTTCTCGCCGGAGTTCATCACGCTCTATTACGGTGCGGACGTCAAGGAGGACGACGCCGCCGAGGCGGCCGAGACGATCACGGGCTGCTTCCCCGATGCGGAGGTCAGCGTGGTCAACGGCGGCCAGCCGGTATACTATTACATGATCTCGGTGGAATAAGCCCGCTTAAAACGCAAGCGCCCTGCCTGAACGGCAGGGCGCTTGCGTTATGCCGGATTACCCGAGCGTGACGGACAGATGAACCGGATTGTGGTCGGAGTCTGCGAAGCCCAGATCCAGCGTCTCGACCGCGTCGACCGTGACGTTCGGCGAGACGATCAGACCGTCGATCACGTAATGCTGCGTGTTCACCGTGTCGCCCGGATCGTAGGGCTGGTTGAGCAGGCGGCAGCTCGGCACGGAGAGGTCGTACGCGAAGGAGAAGCCCTCGGGCAGGCTGCTCTCCTCGAGCACGCCTGGGATCCAGTTTTCCGGGTGCGTGTTCGGATAGGCCTCGAGCGCGCCGGGGAAGACCTGGTTGAAGTCGCCGCCGGCGATCACGTAGTTGCCCTTTTCGTATTCCTCCTCGAGGAAGTCCATGAGCTGCTTCGTCTGGGCGATCTTGCCCTCGCCGTCGTCATAGGCCTCAAGATGCAGATTGACGAGCACGAGCTGCTTTTCGCTACCCTCGACGGGGAGATAGCTCACGAGCAGGCAGCGCTTGAGATTCACGATGCGCAGCGGCCAGGTGAAGGGGCAGGGCAGCGCCCGGCGCTCGGCGCGCACGGTCTCATAGCCCGAGCAGGTCAAAAGGCCGCTGTTGACCTTTCCGAAGGGGTCGATGAAATACGTGTTGGGATTGGGCACGTAGGGACAGGAGTAATTCAGCGCGAAAGCGGCGTCGCCGGAGGCGAGCGCGGCCGCTTCGTCTATCCCGTAGGTGCGCGAGCTGTCCGTATCGACCTCCTGCAGCAGCACGAGATCATAGCCGCCCCCGACGGTCCCGGAGACGCCCGCGAGATACTTCTGCACGGTCGCCTTGTCCGCGGCGCGCATGTTCTCGCCGCCGTCCAGCACAAAGTCGGAGCCCGCGCCGAGCCCGGCGTAGCCGATGTTCCAGCTGAGGATCTCCAGCTTCGCGCCCTGCGGCAGTTTTTCCGAGGCCGCATCGGAAAGCGGGCCGATCGCTTCGATCGAAGCGGGATTATACTCCGCGGCCGAGAGCCACCCGACCAGGCCGCCGAGAGCAAGCACGAGAACAAGCACGAGCAGGAGCAGGATCTTAAGAAGCTTTTTCATGTAAAAAACCTCCCTTTATAACGCTTCGGTCTGTTTTGATCATTTTATCATTTTCCGCGCCGCCGGGCAAGATGCTTCCCGGCAAAAAACGCAGGGATCCGCGCGGGATCCCTGCGTTTTTTTATTTTTGAAAGGCGAGCGCGCGGCGGGTCTATCCCGCAGGGACGCAGCGGCTGCGGAAAAAGACTCTCAGGCAGTTGATCAGACTGTTGTTCCAGGTCGAGAAGCCGTGCTCGACGTCCTTCATCGCGACGAAGCTGAGATTCTTTCCGAGCTCCAGACTCTCGCAGTTCTCATCCAAATATTCGACGCGGTGCTTGTAGGCGCTCCATCCGGGCGCCTCGTCGCCGTCGCCCGCGTAGAGCCAGTTGATCGGATGCTCCGCGTCAACGCCGCCGTTGATCCGCTCCGCCATCTCCTCGTCGTTCCGGAAAGCGCCGGAGAACAGCCCCCAGTAGGAAAACATATCCGTGCAGTCAGGCAGGATCTGCCAGCCGACCATCGCGCCGTAGGACGCGCCGGCAAAGGCAAAATGCTCCGGAGCGGCGATCAGTCTTCCGTCCTCGTCGACGGAGGCGTAGGTGCCGTAGTTCGCGGCCAGGAAGGGCAGAATCCGCTCGCGCAGATCCGCTTCATAGATGGGCGCGACGTCCTCCGGGCTTTCGTGCAGATAATACTCGACCACGGCAACGATCATCGGCTCAATGCGGCCGTGCTCGATCAGGCGGTCGAGCAGCTCCCGCCCTTTGATGCGGCCGAAGACGCCGCTGAGCCGGTTGGGCCTGTCCAGCCAGTAGCGGGCGAAATGCCCGGCTCCCGGCGCGATGACCAGCACGTCATACTGCTTTTCCGGGTCGTATCCGAAGGGCGTGTAGACGACCAGATTGCGCATCTTCCGTTCCTCGGCCGTCGCCGTGCCGTGCTCGCCGGGGAGGACCTCCCCCGTCCCGAGCGCGTAGTAAAAGCTCTCCAGTTCGCCGTGCTCCTCCGCTGGAACGCCCATATCCTCGGGGAGCTGTATCAGTTCCGTGTGGAATTCCGGCGCGGCGCCGCAGCGTGTGCATATGCCGTTGAGATAGCTGTGCTCCGTCTCCGTGCCGCAGGCCGTGCACAGGCAGCTCTGCACGTCGTGGCTTTCATGCGGGCACTCAGCCCCGCAGATTGTGCATACGCCGTCGTGCCACTTGTGCTCGTGCGGCGCCGGGGGCGGCGCGGGCGTCGGATCGTAAACCGCCGCCGCGGCCTCGCGGGACGGCTTCTCCGCGGCGGAGCGTTCACCGTCCGGCGTCCGGGAATCTCCGCAGCCGGCCAAAAGGAGAAGGGCGGCGCCGAGCAGCGCCGACAGGACCGCCGCTCTGATCGCTCTCATACGCAGGTCTTTCATCGGTTAACGCCGGGCTTGTCCGTCCGTTCAAGCAGATAGTCGATCGAAACATTGAAATAATCCGCCATGGCTACCAGCGTCTTGTAGTCCGCCTCTCGCACGCCGGATTCATAGCGGCTGACGCTGTTCTGCGTCAATCCCAGATCCATGGCCAGCTTCAGCTGGGAGATCCCGCGCTTTTCCCTTATGCTTTTCAAACGCCGCATCATTCGCCCACTCCTTTGTCAAAGCTGCGTGTCAACGTCAATCAGCATACCAAAACGGAATATCCGGGATATCCCATTATGGGATTTTCGCGCTGTTTTTGCTGGCAGATGTTTCCTTTTTCGGTCGGAAAAGCAAAAAAGCACCGCAGGGAAAACCCTGCGGTGCCTGACGGATCCTGTTGCCCGCGGCTGTGCTGCCGTCTGTTTCGCTCTGTCTTTACGACGATTACTTAATCGTTCCCAGCTCGTCAAGCGTCAGCTCAAAGGCCGGGATGAAGTTGTCGAGGAAATAACGGACCTCCGGCAGTTCGCTCTCCTCCAGGATCGCGCGCGTCTGCCTTTCGGCGGAGAGGAACTCGTCGTTGCCGGTCTTGCGCTCTTCGATGCACTTGATATAGGCCGAGAGCTTATCCGCCGCCTTGACCAGATCGTGGCAGCGCGCGGCCGTCTCGCCCGTCATGACCTCGCCGAATGCGCCGCGCAGCGGCTCGGGCAGCGTGGCGAGCAGCTTGCTGCAGGCCAACTCCTCGACCTGCTTGTAGGCCTCGCGGATCTCGGCGCTGTGGTATTTGATCGGAGTGGGCAGATCGCCGGTGAGGATCTCGGAGCTGTCGTGGTAGAGCGCGACGGCGGCGTATTCCTCCGGGCTGCAGGCGACGCCGAAGACATCGCGGCGAATCACGCCCAGCGCATGCGCCAGCACGGCCACCATGTGGCTGTGTTCCTGGATGTTTTCGTCAAGCGCGTTGCGCATCAGGCTCCAGCGGTTGATATAGCGCATGCGCGAGAGATAGGCGAAAAAGTTGTAGCTCATGGTCTCCTCCTGCGATAATTGACGCTTTGCCGTGCGATCATATCATACTATCCCGCTTTTTTCAATCGCCCAGCGGCAAAAAACGCCGGCTTTCCCGTCGGGGAAAGCCGGCGTTATGTTCGCGGAGATGGGGGATCACTCCTCGGCCGGCGTGATCTCGACCGTCGCCTCGGCGCTGATCTTGGTGATGCCGCCCGCATCCGTGATCACACAGCGGTAGGTGCCGGCGGCGTCCTGGGTGATGCCCTGTGCCCAGAGGATCGTGGTGTACTCCTTCTCGGCCTGGTTGAACTGGTTCTCGAGACGCAGGCCGTACTGCTCGTTGGTCGTGGCGTCGCCGGTGAAGACGATGGAGACCCAGCCGCCGGTGGCCTCGTTGTAGCGCTGCCAGTCAAACGAGGTGTCCACGTCGAGATTGCCCTTGGCCTTGACGATGAACATCTGGTTGTACTTGCCCTCGTCCACGGGACCGGTCAGCGGGGTGATGTCCTTCGTGATGGAGATGGACTGGCTGGCTACCTGCTCATACGCCTGGGTCTGGACGGTGGCCAGCGTGCTGTCGAGCTGGTCGAGACGGTCGTTCGCGGCGCTGACGGTGGCGTTGAGCGCGCTGAGGCTCTCCGTCTGCGCCTTGTTCAGCTCGGCGATCGCGCCGTGCAGCGAATTGATCGCCAGCAGGCACAGCACGCCCAGGATCAGACTGAGCAGTGAGAGGAAGAAAGCGGGGGTGAAAATGCTTTTGCCGGCGGGAGCAGGCGCGGGCGCAGGCGCGGGCTCGCTGCGCTCAAGGCGCTCAAAGCCGTCCTCGGGATGCTCGCGGGGCGGCAGATTGATGGGAAGCGGATCGTCTTCCGGCGCCGCCTCGGCGTCTGCGATCACGCTGCCGCAGAAGGGGCAGACACGGACGTCGTCGTCGACGTGTTTGCCGCAGTTCAAACAGATCATGGATCTTCTCCTTTCTGCAAACGGTTGTAGCTTGTTGGTATGCCGTGCTGTATTGTAGCACATCTACCCCCATTTCGTCAATTCCTATCGGCCTTTAGGCGCCTTTTCTCCCCACTTTTCGACCTTTTTTGTCATTTTTACCCTTATTTTTTGCTCCGCCGCGGCCGCATTTGCATAAAGCGGTTGCATTTTCGCGTGCGCGGTGTTAGAATTCCTTTTCGTGTTAAAGCGTGATAAACCGTATGCAAGAGAGTGAAAGCAATGGATAAACTGAGAAATGTCGCCATCATCGCCCACGTCGACCACGGCAAGACCACGCTGGTCGACGAGATGCTCAAGCAGTCGGGCGTCTACCGTGAGAACCAGGAGGTCGTCGACCGCGTCATGGACTCGAACGACCTTGAGCGTGAGCGCGGCATCACGATCATGGCCAAGAATACCGCCGTGTGGTACGGCGACACCAAAATCAACATCGTCGACACCCCGGGCCACGCCGACTTCGGCGGCGAGGTCGAGCGCATCCTGAAGATGGTCAACGGCGTTATCCTGCTGGTGGACGCGGCCGAGGGCCCCATGCCCCAGACCCGCTTCGTCCTCAGCCGTGCGCTGGAGCTCGGGCACCGGGTCATCGTGGTGCTCAACAAGATCGACCGCCCCGACCAGCGCATCCACGAGGTCATCGACGAGGTGCTCGAGCTGTTGATGGACCTCGACGCGACCGACGAACAGCTCGACTCCCCGATGCTGTTCTGCTCGGGCCGCAACGGTACGGCGAGCTATTCCCCGGACGTGCCCGGCACCGACCTCAAGCCCCTGTTTGAGACGATCCTGGAGTATATCCCCGCCCCGGACATGGACGAGGACGCCCCCTTTCAGATGCTCGTGAGCTCGATCGACTACAACGAATACGTCGGCAGGATCGCCATCGGGCGTATCGAGCGCGGAAAGGTCGTGCAGAATCAGGAAATCGAGGTCTGCAACTACCACCGCCCCGACGAGCCGCCGATGAAGGCCAAGGCCGTCTCGCTCTATCAGTTCGACGGGCTCAGCCGTGTCCCCGTCGCCGAGGCCGGCGCGGGAAACATCATCGCCATGAGCGGGATCGGCGAGATCACGATCGGCGATACGATCTGCGCGAAGGGCTTCGCCGAGCCGATCGAGTTCGTCAAGATCGGCGCGCCGACACTGGAGATGACCTTCTCGGTCAACGACAGTCCCTTTGCGGGGCAGGAAGGCAAGTTCGTCACCTCCCGACAGATCGGCGAGCGCCTGCGGCGCGAGACGCTCAAGGACGTATCGCTGCGCGTGAGCGAGATCGAAGGCAGCACCGACAGCTTCAACGTCGCCGGACGCGGCGAGATGAGTCTGTCGATCCTCATCGAGACGATGCGCCGCGAGGGTTACGAATTCCAGGTCTCGCCCCCGCGCGTGCTCTTCCGCGAGATCGACGGGAAAAAGTGCGAACCGATCGAGCGCGTCGTCGTCGACGTGCCGCAGGACGCGATGGGCGCGGTGATGGAAAAGCTCGGCGCGCGCAAGGGCGAATTCGTGCAGATGACGCCCGTGGGCAGCCGCATAAAGCTGGAGTTCCTCGTTCCCTCCCGCGGTCTCTTCGGCTACCGCAACGAGTTTCTGACCGACACAAAGGGCGAGGGCATCCTTGCGAGCGTGTACGACAGCTACGCCCCCTACAAGGGCGACATCGCCCGGCGGAGCACCGGTTCGCTGATCGCCTTTGAGACCGGCGAGGCCGTAGCCTACGGCATCTGGAACGCGCAGGAGCGCGGCGCGATGTTCATCACGCCCGGCACAAAGGTCTACGGCGGCATGGTCATCGGCGTCGGGAACAAGAGCGACGACGTACCCGTGAACGTCTGCCGCACCAAGCATCTGACCAACACGCGCGCCTCCGGCTCGGACGAGGCGCTGCGTCTCGTGCCGCCGCGGCAGCTCTCGCTCGAGCAGTGCCTCGAGTTCCTCGCCGACGACGAGCTGCTGGAGGTCACGCCCAAAAGCCTGCGCCTGCGCAAGCGCATCCTCGACCACAGCCTGCGCATGAAAACGCTGATGCGCAGCCGCTGAGCGCGCGGTATCCGGCTCAAAGCAGAGGCGGGCGTCGAACGGCGCCCGCCTCTGCCGTCTTTCACCCCGCAGAAGCCGAAAGCCGGATCCCGGAAACTAACGCTTGACCTTTTTCTTTCTTCTGATAGAATGGAACAGGCTGCAATATGAATTACAAGGAGATGACCGCCATGAGCTTTGAACATATCAGACAGCAGGACGGCGCTGTCTACGCCTCGATCATGAACGAGCTGCAGCGTCAGCGCGATTACATCGAGCTGATCGCCTCGGAAAACTTTGTCAGTCCCGCCGTGATGGAGGCCATGGGCAGCCCCCTGACCAACAAATACGCCGAGGGCTATCCCCGCGCCCGCTACTACGGCGGCTGCCGCTTCGTCGACGAGGTCGAGCAGCTGGCCATCGACCGCGCGCTCGCGCTCTTCGGCGCCGAGCACGCCAACGTCCAGCCGCACTCCGGCTCGCAGGCCAACGCCGCGGTGTATCTCGCTCTGATCAAGCCGGGCGACACGATCCTCGGGATGGACTTAAGCCACGGCGGCCATCTGACGCACGGCTCGCGCGCCTCCTTCTCCGGCAAGCTCTACCACGCCGAGTTCTACGGGGTGGACAGAGAGACCGAGACCATCGACTACGACGCGATGGCCCGCAAGGCCGAGGAGGTCAGGCCCGCGCTCATCATCGCCGGCGCGAGCGCCTATCCGCGCTTCATCGACTATAAGCGCATGCGCGAGGTCGCCGATTCCGTCGGCGCGTACCTCATGGTCGACATGGCGCACGTCGCGGGCCTCGTCGCGGCCGGCGAGCATCCCTCGCCCGTGCCCTGGGCCCACGTCGTGACCACGACCACGCACAAGACGCTGCGCGGCCCGCGCGGCGCGCTGATCCTGTGCAGGGACGAGATCGCGAAAAAGATCGACAGCGCCGTGTTCCCCGGCTCGCAGGGCGGCCCGCTCGAGCACATCATCGCGGCCAAGGCGATCTGCTTCGGCGAGGCGCTTACCGATGAGTTCCGCGCCTACCAGCACCAGACCGTCCTCAACGCAAAGGCGCTGGCGAAGTCTCTCTCCGACAACGGCGTGCGCCTTGTCTCCGGCGGGACGGACAACCACATGATGCTCGCCGACGTATCCGTCTGCGGGCAGACCGGCGCCGTCATGCAGGAGCTCCTCGAGAAGGCCAACATCACGGCCAACAAGAACACGATCCCCTTCGACCCGCTGGGCGTCAAGGTGACCTCCGGCATGCGCTTCGGCACGCCCGCCGTCACGACCCGCGGCATGAAGGAGCCGGAGATGGCCCAGATCGGCGAGATGATCTCCCGCGTCGTCCGCGAGGGCGAAAGCGCCGTCGAAGCCGTGCGCGATCAGACTCTTGCTCTCTGCGCGCGCTTCCCGCTGTATCCGGAGCTCGGATAATTACAAAAATCGCTGCTTTTCATGTGATTTTTCTTGACTTGCGGCGTTTTCAATGGTAGTATAGCACAGTCCGCGCCCGTGATCTGCGCTTCGGGGCAAGCCGCCTTTTCGCGGTGTCCTTTCCGCCCGAGGCTCCGACACTGGGTATAGCGCAGAAAAGAAAGGAGTTTTTCTCATGATCACCAAGGAAAAGAAGACCAACGTCATCAGCGCCAATGCCACGCACGAAAACGATACCGGCTCGCCCGAGGTCCAGGTCGCCATTTGGACCGAGCGTATCCGCGAGCTGACCGAGCACCTCAAGGCCCACCCCAACGACGACCACAGCCGTCTCGGTATGTACCAGCTCGTCGGCAAGCGCCGCCGCATGCTCGACTACCTTGCCAAGAAGGACATCGAGCGTTACCGTGCTCTCATCGCAAAGCTGAACATCCGCAAGTAATTTCCGGTTTTCAGCTTCTCCCCCCGCATTGCTGAAGGTTATGAAGGTTTTAACGTGGAGACAATTGAATATGTCTCCACGTTTTTTATAACCCGAAGACAACCGAAGTTCCCGCTTTTTAGTATTTGAGGGGGCGCACGCGCGCCGCGCGTCCCTTCAAGTGCTAAAGGGGCAGGGAGCTTCCCGAAAAAACAAAAGGAGAATGACACATGATCATTACCAACAAACAGTTCCCCAACTACCGCAAGTACGAAATGACCTATGAAGGCCGCCCCTTCTCGATGGAAGTCGGCAAGATGGCCGAGCTGTGCAACGCCGCCGTTCTGGTCCGCTACGGCGAGACCACCGTGCTCGTCACCTGCACCGCCTCCGCCCGCCCCAAGGACGGCATCGACTATTTCCCGCTCTCCGTCGACTTCAACGAAAAGCTCTACGCCGTCGGCCGCATCCCCGGCAGCTTCATGCGCCGCGAGGGCAAGCCCAGCCTGCCCGCCGTGCTGGCCTCCCGCCTGATCGACCGCCCGATGCGCCCGCTCTTTCCGAGTGATCTGCGCAACGACGTCGTGATCGCCTGCGAGGTCCTGTCCGTCGACCGCGACTGCAGTCCCGAAATCACCGCCATGATCGGCGCTTCCGCCGCCGTGTCCATCTCCGACGTGCCCTTCAACGGCCCCATCGCCGGCATCGTGCTCGGCTGGGACGGTGAGAAGTTCCTCTTCAACCCGACCAAGGAAGAGCGCGAGCGCAACCGCATGATCACCACGATCGCCGCCACCCACAAGAAGATCGTCATGATCGAGTCCGAGGCCAAAGAGGTTCCCGAGGACGTGATGTACGAGGGCATCGTGCAGGCGCACGAGCATCTTCAGCCCGTGCTCGACCTCATCGACCGCATGGTCGCCGAGATCGGCAAGCCCAAGTTTGAGTATGAGCACGCCGCCTTTGACGACGCGCTGTTCGAAACGCTCGTCGCCAACGAGTTCTCCTCCATGGAGTACTGCATGGACACCGACGACAAGAACGTCCGTGAAGCGCGCGTCAACGACTGGATCACCATGGTCCAGGAGAAGTACGGCGAAGAGCATCCCGACATGATGCAGTATATGGACGAGATCCTCTACAAGCTGCAGAAGAAGGTCGTCAAGAAGTGGCTGCTCGCCGGCAAGCGCGTCGACGGCCGCGCGATGAACGAGATCCGCCCCCTCGCCACCGAGGTCGGTCTGATCCCGCAGGTGCACGGCTCCGCGCTCTTTACCCGCGGCCAGACCCAGGTGCTTTCGATCGCGACCCTCGCCCCGATGAGCGACGCCCAGAAGCTCGACACCATCTGGGAAGAGGAAGAGAAGCGCTTCATGCACCACTACAACATGCCCTCCTACTCCACGGGCGAGGCGCGTGCGAGCCGCTCCACCTCCCGCCGCGAGTACGGCCACGGCGCACTCGTTGAGAAGGCGCTCGAGGCCGTCATCCCCGAGGTTGAGGACTTCCCCTACGCGATCCGCGTAGTCTCCGAGGTGCTCTCCTCCAACGGCTCCACCTCCCAGGGCTCCATCTGCGGCACCACGATGGCGCTCATGGACGCCGGCGTTCCGCTCAAGGCTCCCGTCGCGGGCATCTCCTGCGGCCTGATCCAGGACGGCGACGATTTCACCACCTTCATCGACATCCAGGGCGTGGAAGACTTCCACGGCGAGATGGACTTCAAGGTGGCCGGCACCAAGAAGGGCATCACCGCCATCCAGATGGATCTCAAGAACGACGGCCTCAAGCATGAGATCGTCAGGGAAGCCTTTACGATCACCCGCGAGGCCCGTTTCCAGATCCTCGACGCGATCATGCTCAAGGCCCTGCCCGAGCCGCGCAAGGAGCTGGCCAAGACCGCCCCGAAGATGATCCAGATGAAGATCAACCCCGACAAGATCCGCGAAGTCATCGGCACCGGCGGCAAGGTCATCCAGAAGATCACGGCCGACACCGGCTGCAAGATCGACATCAACGACGACGGCAACATCTTCATCGCTTCCAGCGATATCGAGGCCTGCCGCACCGCGCGCAAGATCATTGAGGACATCGTCTTCGAGCCGGTCGTCGGCGCGCTGTACTACGGCGAGGTCAAGCGCGTGATCTCCAACCTCGGCGCCTTTGTCGAGCTCGCTCCGGGCAAGGACGCGATGTGCCACATCAAGGACCTCGAGTTCAAGCGCACCGAGAAGGTCGAGGACGTGCTCAACGTCGGCGACAAGACCTGGGTGAAGTTCACCGGCATCGACGAGAAGGGCCGCTGGAACATCTCCCGCAAGGAAGCGCTCAAGGAGCGCGGCGAGGCCTGAGGCTTTTTTCACCGAAAAAAACCCTTTCCGCAAACAGCGGAAAGGGTTTTTGCTTTTCGAGCCTTATCGGATTTTCCCGGCGCAATAGAGCTTGACCGCGTCGGCGAGGAGCGGCCATTCGGCCTCCTCCGTCACGCGGCGGCCCAGACGCTCCGGCGTGTCGTCCGGCAGAACGACGACCGCGCGCTGGTCGATGATGCGGCCCACCCGGCCGTCGGCGTCGGCAAAGAAAGACGTCGCCCCCGTGAGCTTGCAGCCGCGTGCGAGCGCGGCTTCAAACACATCGCCCTCACAGTCTTCAAAGGCGGGCCAAAGCGTCGGCCAGGTGCCGATGATCCGGTTTTTGAACTGGTAGGGGATCACGCCCAGCGGCACGTCGTAGTCGGCGAGCAGCACCAACTCGATGTCCATATCCTTGAGCTTGTTCGCCACGGCCATGCTGTGCGTGGTCATCGTGGGGAAGAGATCCGGGTCCACGACGTAGGCGGGGATCTTTGCCCTCAGCGCGCGCTGCATGACATAGGCGCTCTTTTCGGGACAGATCACGGCCGAGAGCTCAAAATCGGGCAGCTCGCCGAAATATATCGCATCCAGGATAGCCTGCAGCTTCTCGCCGTCGCCGGAAGCAAGCGCAGCCGCTCTGATCACAAACCCTCACCCTCTCTCTTGCTTTGCGGATGAAATCAAGGTATAATCTAATCTGATATTATACTCATTCCGGCGCGCACGGTCAAGTATGGGAGAGCTTCGTCATGACAGAAATCTATCTGATCCGACACACCCAGGCGGAGGGCAATGTCTATCACGCCATGCAGGGCCACTGGGACGGCGACGTCACCGCGCTGGGCCTTCGGCAGATCGACGCGCTCGCCGAACGCTTCCGCGGCGTGAAGATCGACGCGCTCTATTCCAGCGATCTGCGCCGCGCGATGCTCACCGCCGACGCGCTTCGGCGCTTCCGCCCGATGGAACTGCGCACGCTCTTCGACCTGCGCGAGATCAACGTAGGTCCCTGGGAGGCGCGCTTTTTCGCTGATATCCAGCACGAGCAGCCCCGCGAGACCGAGCTTTTCCTCCACCGTGCCGAGGGGTTTTTTCTCCCGGGAGCCGAGCGCTACGGCGACGTGCGCCGCCGCGCCGCCGCCGCGCTGGAAAAGATCGCCCGCGAGAACGAGGGCAAGGCCGTCGCCGTCGTCAGCCACGGCGTGACGATCCGCTGCCTGCTGTCCCACATACTGGGAAAGACGCTCGACGACCCGACGCTGCCGATCTGCGGCAATACGGGCGTGACGCATCTGTTCTTTGAGGACGGGCGCTATGCCGTCGACTATATCAACGACTGCTCTCATCTGGCCATGCTGGATTTGCCGGAATGGGACCGGACGCCCAATCTGCGCGCCGAGCCCTTTTCCCCCGCGGCGGAGGCCTCCTTCTACACCGCCTGCTACGCCGACGCCTGGCAGGCCGCCCACGGCACGCTCGAGGGCTTCTCGCCCGAGACCTATCTCGCCGCGGCCGAGAGTCATCACCGCGCCGACGAGGAATGCGTGCTGCGCTTCTTCGAGGGCGACATAAGCGCCGGGCTGCTCGATCTCGACCCGAAGCGCGGCGCGCATGCCGGCTGCGGCTGGATCAGCCTGCTGTATCTTGACGAGGAATACCGCGGCCGCGGTCTGGGCGTGCAGGTCCTCGGCCGCGCGCTGATGTACTTCCGCCGACACGGCCGCCGCGCCGTACGCCTGCAGGCCGCGGAGGACAACGCCGCCGCGCTGCGCTTTTACGAAAACCACGGCTTCCGCCGTCTCTCGTCCGAGAACGGGCGCTTCGGGAAGCTGTATCTGATGGAATACCGATTCGGAGAGAGCCATGTTTGACCGCCCCGCCAAAATCGAATACCTTTCGATCGCGCCGGAGAGGCGCGTGCTCGTCATCGCCGACGTGCACGGCAATCTGCCCTATCTGCGCGGCGTGCTGGAGCTTTCCGGCTTCGGGGGCGACGATCTCGTGATCTTCGACGGCGACTTCCTTGAGAAGGGCGAACAGAGCCTGGAGACGCTGCGGCTGGTCATGCGCCTGTGTGCCGAGGGCCGCGCGCGGGCCGTCTGCGGCAACTGCGACGGCTGGTCCGATATCTTTTCGCTCAGCCCCGAGCAGGAGCGCCGCACGCTCGACTATCTTGCCTGGCGGCGGCGCGGACTCGTGTGGGACATGTGCCGCGAGCTCTCTCTCGACCTGCTCACGGACGCTTTTTCCCGCTGCAAGGCCGCGCTGGGCGAGGCCTTCGCGGACGAATGGGCCTTCCTCGCGCAGCTCCCCCACGCCATTGAAAGCGATCGCTTTATCTTCGCTCATTCCGGCGTGCACGCGAACAAGCCGCTCGCGGCGCACACGGCCGCCGAGCTTGTGAAATACGACAATTTTCTGGGCAGCGCCGGGCATTTTTCGAAGTGGGTGATCGTCGGTCACTGGCCGGTGATGCTCTATCATGAAAGCGTCGTGGACGCCAACCCGATCATCGACCGTGAGCGGCATATCGTCTCGATCGACGGCGGCTGTGTGCTGAAGGACGACGGGCAGCTCAACGCCCTCGTGCTCCCGCGCACGGAGGACGGGGATTTTTCGTGCTTCGCCTACGATCCCTTCCCGACCGCGCGCGTGAAAAGCGACCAGGCGGGGGGCGAGCGTTCGTACTACATCCGCTGGGGAGACAGCCGGGTGCGGGTGCTGCGGCGGGGCGAGGAGTTTTCTCTTTGCCGCCACCTCCGTACGGGCTACGAGATGGAGATCCTGACGAAGTATCTGTTCACGGACGGAGAGATCACCGGCTGCAACGACTGCACAGACTATGTACTGCCGCTCCGCGCGGGCGACGAGGTCCGCATTGTCGAGCGGACCTCACGCGGGTATCTCGTAAAGCACAAGGGCGTGTCCGGCTGGTACTTCGGGCCGCTGGAGGAGATGTAACGATGCCGAAGCTTTCCGCCGCTCCCGTATATTATCTGCTTGTCCTCATGGCCGTAATGAGCGTTTTTCTCTTCGTCATGATGGCCCTCGACAAGGGAAAGGCCCGCCGCGGCGCATGGCGCATATCCGAGAGGACGCTTTTCGTCTTTGCGCTGTTCGGCGGCGCGGTCGGCGGCACGGCGGGGATGCTGCTGTTTCACCACAAGACGAAGCACTGGTACTTCCGGCTTCTCTTCCCGCTGCTTGCCGCGGCGCAGCTCGCGCTGTGCGCGTGGTTTTGGGTGAAAATGTAAAAGAGAGTGCCGCTTCGGCACTCTCTTTTATCAAATGTCCTCTTCCACGATGGAATCGCTTCGGAACAGCAGCGAGACGCACCAGAGCGCCGCGAGCCCGACAAGTGTGTAGACCACGCGGCTGACCGTGGCGGTCTGCCCGCCGAAGAGCCAGGCGACGATATCAAAGCGGAACAGCCCGACGCTGCCCCAGTTGACGCCGCCGACGATGAGCAGCGCGAGGGCGATGCGGTCCATGAGCATGAGCAATTCTCCTCTCGGTTTGAATTCTCTGACAGTATGCCCGTTTGTTCAAAAAAATATGCGTTCGACAAAACTGGTGCCGCTTCGCTCTTTACAAAACGGACGAATGGGCTTATCGTATAATCACAGCCTATCCAGGGGCCTCTTCCGCAAGGGAGAGACCGGCTCATATCTTTATCCCACACCCTGTTTCTGCGGACCGGAATCTTTTTCCCCGGTCCGCTCTTTTTCTTTTTTCCGCCGCGGCGCGACGGGACGCCCCTTTTTCTGTCGGCATGCTGTACAGATTGCCGGATACCGTCCCGCAAAAATTCTGCAAAAAGTCACAATTATTGCTCCATATGTGCCGGATCGGTTGACATATATGAAAAATATATTATAATGAACTCAATTGAATAGGGCACGATAGAGGCGCGGAAAAGATCAGTAGCACCGGAAAAAGCGGCAGGGACCGTCAGGTGCGAAAGGCTTTTTCGCCGAAGGGTATCCGTTTTCCCGAGCGGATATGCCTGGGCCGTCGGAGAATATCCGCCGGACTGTCGCTCCTTTTTTGGAGGAGCGGAGAGCTGTTAGGCAATCGCCGCGTGTGGAAACGCTTTGTCATGAACAGTATCTGCTCTGTTCATGACAATCTTTTTTTCTGGAGGAATCATCCATGTACGGTACCATCTGGGCGCTCGTGCCCCCCATCGTTGCCATCGTTCTGGCGCTGCTTGTCAAAGAGGCCTATGTGTCCCTGTTCGCCGGCGTGATGCTCGGCGCGCTGTTCGTCTCCAACTTCAACCTCGTCGCCACGCTAGACACTGCCGTGAACGACGGCATGATCGCCGCCATCGCGGACAACGCCGGCATCTTTCTGTTCCTTGTGCTGCTGGGCATCATCGTCGCGCTCGTCAACCGCGCGGGCGGCAGCGCCGCCTTCGGCCGCTGGGCTGAAAAGAACATCAAGACGCGCGTCGGCGCGATGCTCGCGACCTTTCTGCTGGGCGTGCTGATCTTCATCGACGATTACTTCAACTGCCTCACCGTCGGCAGCGTGATGCGCCCCGTCACCGACGGCCACCGCATCTCCCGCGCCAAACTGGCCTTCCTCATTGACGCGACCGCCGCGCCGATCTGCATGATCGCGCCCGTCTCGTCCTGGGCCGCCGCCGTGTCCGGCGTGGCCGACGATCTCGGCACCGGCATATCCGGCATCCAGCTTTTTGTGCGCGCGATCCCCTATAACTTCTACTCGATCCTTACGCTTGCGTTCATCATCGCCCTTGCGTGCATGAAGTTCGACTACGGCCCCATGCGCGTTGCGGAAATGGCCGCGCAGCTTAACGGTGATCTCGGCGCCCAGGAGGGCAGCGCGGATGCGGAGGCCAACCCCCGCGGCCGCGTGGTCGATCTGGTCCTGCCCGTTGTCGTCCTGATCGTCACCTGCACGGTCGGCATGCTCTACGTCGGCGGCTTCTTCGGTGTTGACGCCTGGGGCGGCACGGACTGCGCCGGCGACTTCATCGGCGCCTTCGGCAACACCGACGCCTACATTGCCCTGCCCTGGGGCGCCATCATCTCGCTGGTGTTCACGTTCATCTACTTCCTCTGCCGCCGTGTGCTGAACTTCAAGGACGCCGCCGCCTGCATCCCGCAGGGTTTTGTCGCCATGGTGCCCCCGATGATCATCCTCACGCTGGCCGTCTCGCTCAAGACGATGACCTCCTCGCTCGGCGCGGCCGACTTCGTGCACGACATGATGCTGGGCGCCGCGCAGGGTCTCTACAGCCTGCTGCCCGCGGTGATCTTCGTCGTGGCCGTGGCGCTGGCCTTCGCCTCCGGCACCTCCTGGGGCACCTTCGGCATCCTGATCCCGATCGTGGTCGCGATCTTCCCGGCCGACAGCACGCTGCTGATCATCGGCATCTCGGCCTGCCTCGCCGGCGCCGTCTGCGGCGACCACTGCTCGCCGATCTCCGACACGACGATCATGGCCTCGGCCGGCGCGCAGGTGGATCACCTCAGCCATGTCTCGACCCAGCTGCCCTACGCGATGACCGTCGCGGCCGTGAGCTTCGTCAACTACATCATCGCCGGCTTCGTACAGAACTGGCTGATCTGCCTCCCCATCGGCATTGTCCTGACTGTGGCGACGCTCTTCGTGATCCGCCGCGTCACGGCGAACAGGGAAGCCTCCGCGGCCTGAGACGGCAGCTTCGCAAATAAAAAAATAAAAGAAGGGAAAGACATCTGTCTTTCCCTTCTTTTATTATCGCCGTCCGATCAGCCGGCAAGCTTGTCGGCCACGCCCTCGGTATCGGCCGTGATGGTAAAGCGCGCCATGCCCTGCGGCGTCCAGTACTCGTCACGGGAGACGAACTGCTCGCCGTCCCAGATGAAGTATCTTTCGTTGACCCACACGCGGCGGCCGCTGAGGATCCAGCCGGAGTTGACGTGCGCGCCGTCGGAAACTCTCGTGAGCGTCGCGATGCGCTTGGGGCCGAACTCGATGATGAAGGTGTTCTTCTCGCCCTCGCCCATGCTGTAGATCCATTTCCCCTCGTTCAGATCCGGCACAGAGTCGAGCAGCTTGGTGTCCTCGGAGGTCTGTCCCACGCAGATCCAGCCGAGCCGGTTGCCCGACATCTTGACGAGATAGAATTCGTTCTCCCTGGCCAGGACCGTCAGCTCCGTGCCCTCGAGCACGTCGGCAAAGTACAGCTCCATGTCCAGCTTGGGCGCCTTGAACAGGAAAGCGCCGACGCCGCCGGAGGAGCAGACATAGCGCGTCTCGTAAGCGGGGAGCCAGGAATCCTTCTTCGGCACGGCGATGTCGCCGTGGCCGCGCATATCCTCGCGGCTGGGCGCGCCGTCGGCGAAGGCCAGCGGGGCGAAAACGCTCATCAGCAGAACGAGAGCCAGAAACAAAGGCAGTATTTTTTTCATGATCAATTCTCCTTCCTGTCACGCAGCGGCCCCTGCCGCCGCCTTTCTCGCATACACGGTTATTATATCACGTCTTGCGCCGCACGGCAAGAGCTGTCGTCTCATTCTCTGTTTTTGCCCTGCGGCTTATCGAGCTTTGCGATCTCCCTTTTGCGGTCTCAGTATATCACGCCTTTCGTCACAACAGCATCACAAAAAAGCTCTTTTTTGTCCTTTCTCTATTGCTTTTTCTTTCCCGGGGCGGTATAATGCGCGGGCTGTAAAAAAAGAAAAGAGATGCTGGACTTGAACGAACTGTTGAATATCTCCGTAGCCATGTTCGCGGGGCTGATGCTCACGCGACTGGGAAACAAATTCCGTCTTCCGGACGTGACGGCCTATCTCGTCGCGGGCGTGCTGATCGGCCCGTGCGTGCTCGGCGCGCTGCACATCCCGGGCATCGGTTTTTCGAGCTTTGAGGAACTGGACGCCCTCGGCGCGATCTCGGACGTGGCGCTGGGCTTCATCGCCTTCTCCATCGGCAACGAATTCCGTCTCGCGCAGCTGCGAGAGACGGGCAGGCAGGCGCTGGTGATCGGCATCCTGCAGGCCGTCATCACGACGCTCGTTGTCGACGCCGCGCTGCTGGGGCTGCACCTGCTGTTCCCCGACGCACTCTCCGTCCCGGCCGCCATCACGCTCGGCGCCATCGCCGCCGCCACAGCGCCGGCCGCCACGCTGATGGTCGTGCGCCAGTACAAGGCAAAAGGAAAGCTGACCGATCTGCTGCTGCCGATCGTCGCGCTGGACGACGCGGTGGGCCTCGTGCTGTTCGCCGTGTCCTTCGGCATCGCCCGCGCGCTTTCGAGCGGCGTGGTGGACGTTTACACCATCGTCATCAACCCGACGCTCGAGATCCTCGGCTCGCTGTTTCTCGGCGCGCTGGCCGGCCTGGGCCTGTCGAAGCTTGAGCCGATCTTTCACTCGAATACCAACCGCATCGCGATGAGCATCTCCTTCGTGTTCCTTACGGTTGCGCTCTCGATGCTCAAGATCCCCGCGGGCGGGGCCACGATCGGCTTTTCCCCGCTGCTGGTGTGCATGATGCTCGGCAGCGTCTTCTGCAATCTCTGCCCGCTCTCCGAGGAGATCATGCGCAGCGCCGACCATTGGACCGCGCCGGTGCTCGTGCTGTTCTTCGTGCTCTCGGGCGCGGAGCTGGAGCTGGGCGTCTTCGCCAAAGCCTCCAGCGTTGCGATCGGACTGGTGTATATCCTTTTCCGCTCGCTGGGCAAATACTTCGGCGCGCGCAGTTCGGCCAGGCTGATGCGCTGCGACAGGTCCGTTGTGGATTACCTCGGCATCACGCTGCTGCCGCAGGCGGGCGTCGCGCTGGGCATGTGCGTCACGGCCTCACAGCTCCCCGGCGAGGGGACGCTCGTGCGCAACATCGTGCTCTTCGCGGTGCTCAACTATGAGCTCTTCGGCCCGGTGCTGACCAAGTGGGCGCTGACCAAGGCCGGCGATATCCGCCCCAAGAGCGAGGAGGTCCTCCACCGCCGCGAGCGCAAGCTTGCAGCCGCCGCCGCAAAGAAATGATCTTCTGTGTTCAAGGCGCCGCTTTTGCGGCGCCTTATCCATATCTTGTAGTTTCGACCAAGTTTGCACCCCTATATTTATGGATTTTGCCCTCTTGCTTTTTTCGCGCTCCCGCGGTACAATATCGCACGGTGTCAGGCGGTAACGAGATATCCGCCTGACACTATATTTTGTGGTCATAATGGTAACAAAGCGGTAAAACTTTCAATATCTTGTGTGTTAGGGCTTGACATGCCCCCGCGAAAGTCGTATCATAACACCCGAAAGAGATCCTTCCCGAAGGATAGGTTTTTGGAACATGCAGATCGCCGGACTTCAAAAATTGACGCTGCTGGATTATCCGGGACATGTGGCCTGTACGGTCTTCACGCCCGGATGCAATTTTCGCTGCCCGTTCTGTCACAACGCGCCGCTGGTCCTGCCCGAGAGGATGGGCTGCGACACGACGGAGGACGAGGTGCTCGCATTTCTGAAAAAGCGCGTCGGCATCCTCGACGGCGTGGCGATTACGGGCGGCGAGCCGCTGCTGCACCGCGACATCGGCGCGTTTCTGGAAAAGGTGCGCGCGCTGGGCTTCCGCGTGAAGCTCGATACCAACGGCTCTTTTCCCGATCGCCTGGCCGCGCTGGTGCGCGCCGGGCTCGTCGACCGCGTGGCGATGGATATCAAGAACGCCCCCGCGCTCTACGGCGAGACGGTCGGGATTGCGAACTTCGATCTCGCGCCCGTCGAACGCTCGAAGGATTTCCTTCTGAGCGGCGAGGTCGAGTATGAGTTCCGCACCACAGTGGTGAAGGGCCTGCACACGCGCGAGAGCCTGATCGAAGCGGCGCGCTGGATCGAGGGCGCAAGGGAGTATTATCTGCAGCAATTCAAGGACAGCGGCGACGTGATCGCGGTCGACGGTTTGGGAGCCTTCGACGAGAAAGAGATGCACGCGCTGGCCGAGGCCGTACGGCCGATCGTCCCCGCGGTGGAAGTGCGGGGCGTATAGAGCGCTTCGGGAAGAAACACAGGAGGAACAAAGATATGTATGCAGTAGTAAAAAGAGACGGCCAGGTCGTCGATTTCAACATCAGCAAGATCGCCGACGCGATCAAAAAGGCTTTTGACGCGACCGGGACCGAGTATAACGACGACGTCATCGACTTTCTGGCGCTGAAGGTCTCGGCCGCTTTCCTGCCGAAGGTCAAGAACGGCAGAGTCGCGGTCGAGGACATCCAGGACAGCGTCGAGGCGGTGCTCTCCCGCGGCGGATACGAGAATGTGGCGAAAGCTTACATTCTCTACCGCAAGCAGCGCGAGAAGCTGCGCAACATGAAGTCCACCTATCTCGACTACAAGGATACCGTAAACAAGTATCTGCACGTCGAGGACTGGCGCGTGAAGGAAAACTCCACCGTCACCTATTCCGTGGGCGGTCTGATCCTCTCGAACTCCGGCGCCATCACGGCCAACTACTGGCTCAGCGAGGTCTATGATCAGGAGATCGCCGACGCGCACCGCAACTGCGATATCCATCTGCACGACCTGAGCATGCTGACCGGCTACTGCGCAGGCTGGAGTCTCAAGCAGCTGATCAAGGAAGGCCTGGGCATCCCGGGAAAGATCAACTCCTCCCCGGCGAGCCACCTCTCCACGCTCTGCAACCAGATGGTCAACTTCCTCGGCATCATGCAGAACGAATGGGCCGGCGCGCAGGCCTTTTCCTCCTTCGACACCTATCTGGCTCCCTTTGTCAAGATCGACAACCTCAGCTATAAGGAAGTCAAGCAGTGCATCCAGAGCTTCGTCTTCGGCGTGAACACGCCGTCCCGCTGGGGCACGCAAGCGCCGTTTTCCAACATCACCCTCGACTGGACCGTGCCGGCCGACCTCAAGGATCTGCCCGCGATCGTCGGCGGCAAGGAAATGGACTTCACCTACGGCGACTGCAAGAAGGAAATGGACATGGTCAACAAAGCCTTCATCGACATCATGATCGAAGGCGACGCCAACGGCCGCGGCTTCCAGTACCCGATCCCGACCTACTCCATCACCCGCGACTTCGACTGGTCCCCCACGGAGAACAACAAGCTGCTCTTCGAAATGACCGCCAAGTACGGCACGCCGTATTTTTCGAACTACATCAACTCCGACATGGAGCCGAGCGACGTGCGTTCGATGTGCTGCCGCCTGCGTCTTGACCTGCGCGAGCTGCGCAAGAAGTCCGGCGGCTACTTCGGCTCGGGCGAGTCCACGGGCTCGATCGGCGTGGTGACGATCAACATGCCGCGCATCGCCTATCAGGCGACAGACGAGGCCGACTTCTACCGCCGCCTCGACAAGATGATGGACATCTCCGCGCGCAGCCTCAAGGTCAAGCGCGACGTCATCACCAAGCTCCTCAACGAAGGCCTCTATCCCTACACCAAGCACTATCTCGGCACCTTCGCCAACCACTTTTCCACGATCGGCCTCGTCGGCATG
>JAFRDM010000034.1 GCA_017403885.1 Oscillospiraceae bacterium | reverse complement strand
TGCCGGCGGGGACTTGGAATCTGACGTATCCAACTACTTTCTGTGCCAAGTGAAAGCACCTCTTTCTTGTTATTCTTTGATGACCTCGACCTGGTCAAGCTCGAGATCGACGGGCGTCTCGCGCCCGAACATGGAGACGACCACGCGCACCCGATCCTTTTCGGGCTCCAGCTCGTCCACCACGCCGTAGAATCCGGCGAGCGGACCGTCGCTGACCTTGACGCGGTCTCCGATCGTATAACCGACGACGATCTCCTGCCGCTCAACGCCGAGATTGATGATCTCCTGCTCGGTGAGCGGAACGGCCTTGCCGTCGCTGCCGACGAAGCCGGTGGCGCCGCGCACGTTGCGCACCAGATGCCAGCTTTCGTCCGTCATGATCATTTTGACGAGCACGTAACCGGGGAATACCTTGCGCTCGACGGTCTTTTCGCCGGCGTCGGTATATTCGGTAACGGTCTCCATCGGGATATTGACCTCCCTGATCAGGTCGGTCATTTTGCGGTTTTCCGCGGCCTTGAGGATCGCGGCGGAAACCGCGTTTTCATACCCGGAATAGGTATGAACAACGTACCATTTTGCTTCTTCAGCCATGATGCTTACCCGGCGATGTTGATCAGGGCGTGCACCAGTCCGCTGGCGAGCATATCAAAGCCCCACAGCACGATCGCGGAGACGACCATCACGACGACGGAAACGAGCGTATTGTTGAAAAGCTGTTTGCCCGTGGGCCAAACGACCTTTTTCAGCTCGCTCTTCATCTCGCGGAACCACTTCGCCACACGCTTGAAAAAGCCGGGCTTGGTGTCGTCCTTCTTAACGGCGGTAACGGCTTTGGCCGGAGCGGCGTTCGTTTTCTTTTCTTCAGCCATTTTTACGCGTCCTTTCAGAAGTTACTTGGTCTCCACATGCTTGGTATGCTTGCGGCAGAAGGGGCAATACTTGCTGCGCTCCAAACGGTCGGACTTGTTCTTCTTGTTCTTGACCGTGTTGTAGTTCCTCTGCTTGCATTCTTCGCATCTGAGCGTGATCTTTACTCTTGCGTCTGCAGCCATTCTTTCGGCACCTCCTATTTTATTTACCCGTAAAAAACGGGCATTGCCTCCCTGTATATTGGGCGAGAAAAGGCCGTCTGCGCGGAAAAAAGCGCGCAAAAAGAAACCTCTCGTCCGACAGGTAAGTTGAAGTATAGCACAGCGCGGCGGCGCGGTCAACATTTTTTTGCGGCTTTTCCAAGAAATTTCAAGGCTTTCGGGCGTTTCACAGCCCGCTTTCAGCATCTTGTTGTCTCCGCCGCTTTTCAACACAAAATATGTGTGGTATACTATTCGCAACATGATCAAATCAAGGAGAAACACTATGCGCGTGATGGCGATCGACTACGGCGACCAACGGATCGGTCTGGCGGTGTCGGATCTCACGGGCCTGCTCTGTGGCGAGGCCTGGACGATGCAGGAATGGAATATGGAACGCGCCTCTCAGCGCATCGCCGAGGAGGCGGCGCGCCGGGAGGTCGGGACGCTCGTGCTCGGCCTGCCGAAGAACATGGACGGCAGCGAGGGCCCGCGCGCCGAAAAAAGCCGCGCCTTTGCCGCTCTGCTCGAGGCGGACAGCTCTCTTCCGGTCGTTCTCTGGGACGAGCGCCGCAGCAGCATCGAGGCCCACGCGATCCTGCACGCGGCGGGCAAGAAGGAAAAGCTCCACCGCCGCACCGTGGACGCGGTCGCGGCCAGTCTGATCCTGCAGGGGTATCTGGACAGAAACAGATAAAATTGAAGAAAAAATTGCCAAAAAGAGCGGTCCTTGCGCGCGCAGGGGCCGCTTTTCGTTTGGAAGCGCAGAGAGATTTATCCTTCTTTTTTCCCGCTCGCGGCGCACATACTGATACATGTGCGGCGAGGAGCACGGAGAGGAGAATTTTTCCATGAAAAAGAGATTATCGGCGGCGCTCGGCGTGCTGTCCGTGTTTCTGCTGTTTCCCTGCGCCGCCTGGGCCGAGGAGCTGCTCGTAGGCGGACAGGCGGTCGGCATCGAGATCTGCGCCGACGGCGTGATCGTCTCGGGCTTCTGCGAGGTGCAGACCGAAAACGGCGTCGTCTGTCCCGCGCGGGAGGCGGGCTTCGCCGTGGGCGACCTGATCGTGGGGCTGGACGGCGCGCCGATCCGCAGCGCCGAGGATCTGATCGCCGCCGCGGCGGCACTCGGCGGCGGCGAGGGCGAGGTGGAGGTACAGCGCGGCGGAGAGACGCAGCGCCTGCGCGTGCGCCCGGCGCTGTCCGAAACGCGGCAGTGGCTGCTGGGCATGTGGCTGCGCGACGGCGTTTCCGGCATCGGGACGATCACCTTCATCGAGCCGCGCAGCGGGCTTTTCGGCGCGTTGGGCCACAGCGTCAACGATGAGAGCAGCGGACGCTGCGTCCCTCTGCGCGAGGGCTGGATCAGCGCGGCGGAGATCGTCTCGGTCAGCCCCGGCGTGCCCGGCACGCCCGGCGAACTCTGCGGCGGCGCGGCCGCGGAGAAGCTGGGCAGCGTGGAGAAGAACACGGCCGCCGGCATCTTTGGTCACCTGAACGCCGTGCAGGGCGGACTGCTTCTGCAGACCGGAGAGATCAAAACCGGGCGAGCCAACATTATTTCCACGCTCTCGGGGCACGAAACGAAGGAGTACGCCGTCGAGATCGACCGGGTGTACAGCGAGGGCGGTCATACCCACGCCCTGCTGACGGTGACGGACGCGGCGCTCTCTTCCGGCGCAGGCGGCATCGTGCAGGGCATGTCCGGCAGTCCCATCATCCAGGACGGCAGCATCGTCGGCGCGGTGACCCATGTCTTTGTCAACGACCCGCGACGGGGCTTCGCCATCGGGATCTATGACATGCTCGACGCGGCGGGCATCGCGGCGCGGGCGGCCTGACGGGGATCGCGGGGAGGGGCAAAAGGGACCTCCCCGCGGAAGGAAGGGCGTACATACAAAAAAAGTGTTGACAAACGCAAAGCGATTTGATAGTATAATCAAGCCGTGGCCAAGTAGTTCAGTCGGTTAGAACGCCGGCCTGTCACGCCGGAGGTCGAGGGTTCAAGTCCCTTCTTGGTCGCCACATGCCCCTTTTTTAAGGGGCATGAACTTTCGCTGATATAGCTCAGTAGGTAGAGCGCATCCTTGGTAAGGATGAGGTCGCCAGTTCGAATCTGGCTATCAGCTCCATAAAGGAAGAAGCCGCCCAAAGGGGCGGCTTCTTCCTTTATCAAGATGTTCGTTTCGAACTGGCGACCTCAAACGCGAAGCGTTTTACAATAAAACGAACAGCATCGCCGCGCGATGCTGTTCGCCAGTTCGAATCTGGCTATCTCGTCGTCGCAAGCTGCACATCGCTTGCGATGACTTTTTATGCTTCGCATCAAAAGCCGTCTCGCGCTCGTTCCGCTGCTCCTCCTTTCAAGATCAAAACCGCATGGGCGCGTCATGCCTCGTCGACAACTTCGGCATTCCGCTATGCCGGGTTTTGATTTTGCGGGGAGCGCGGAAGCCATCGTCCTTCTTGTAGGGGACGGCGTCCCCGCCGTCCCGAGAGGATATTGCTGCCGACTGGGGCGTTTTTGCGAGCAAAACAATTGTGTTCCGTTTGATGCTGTGATACGATAACTATGCCACACAAAACCGAACACTTTGATAAAGGAGTATCGCTCGAATGAAAAAGCACAGGCTTCTCCTGCGCGCTCTCTGTCTGCTGCTCGTGGCGCTGATGCTGAGCGCCATGCTCAGTGCCTGCGGCGCGCCGTCCAAGCCGAAGATCGAGGAAAACAAAGGCGAAAACGCCGCGACTTATCCCTACGTGGTACATATGAAATCCGCGACCTGGTACCTGGCGGCGGACGATATCGCCTTGCTGGGCGAGGACGCCTTCTACGAGGGCCTTTACGCGATCCTGGAAAACCAAGAGCAGGACTTTGCCGACGCGAGGGAGGCGCTGAAGGGTCATATCGACGCCGACGTCCCGCCGATCGAGATCCGGACCGATTTCTGCGGCAAGGCCGGAGTCGCTGAGATCATCGGCGGCGCATACTACCATGAGCAGAGAAATTTCATCAAGCTCTTCGGCGGCTGGGACGTCGCAAACTTCACTCTGCTCCACGAATATGTCCACTATCTGACTTTGCACTGTGTGCAGCAGCCGGTGAGCCGCGGCTTATATGCGGAGGGCATCGCCCAGTACATTTCGATGATCGTCTGCAAAAACCGCATGGCCAGGAGCGTCAACTGCGCCCGATCGGAGGAAGAGCTTGCCTTGTTCAAGGCCAAGGGCGCCTGGGACGAGAGCGAGGACTGCCTCGATCCGCAGAAGTTTTATTACGGCAATGCGGCGCTGTTCTCGCTGGGCGGCATGATCGGCTATCCATACTTTTCTACGAAAGACGTCTATGAGACCTACACGGAAGAAGTGCATCAGAACCCGGACGTTTGGACCGTTTCTCATTTCGAGGCGGCGTCCATCATGGCCTGGCTGATCGAAACCTACGGCAGAGACGCCGTCCTGCAGAACCTGAGCACCGCGCCGGAGGATTTCGAATCCGTCTACGGCCTGCCGTTTCCCGAGGCCTATCAAAAGTGGTTTGTCTGGAACTTGGGAAAATGCGCGGAGCTTGGCCTTTCGGTCGGCAACGGCTGAATGAGGGAAAAAAAGCTTCCCCGTTTCCTTCACAAGGAATGCTCCGGATCCCAAATGTCAGACAACAGAATTCAACGAAAAGGCCGGTCCTTTTTTGGACCGGCCTTCTGCTGCGCGGTATGGATCACTTGAACACGGTGCAGGTGTTCGTGATGGTCATGATGCCGACGATGATCGCGTTGATGACGCCGGCGATGTAGGGGTTCTTCGTGGCCTTGTAGATCATACGGGAGATGATCGTCGAGCCGAAGAGGATCAGCACGATCGGGAACAGCCACAGCACGAACATCGGATAGTTCGGATCGGCCATCGTGCGCTGGAACCACATCATGTGATTGGTGCTGTAGTAGGTGATGTACTGGATCCAGGGCAG
>JAFRDM010000033.1 GCA_017403885.1 Oscillospiraceae bacterium | reverse complement strand
CAGCTCTCAAAAGAAATTGTCTCAGAGCATTTCTGCCCTGTTCAAAAACCCTTTTCTTTGGTGCTTATTTTTGCATAAGCTGTTCTTACATTGTTCAATTTTCAAGGTACATCCCCGCTCCCTCTTTCAAGGGGGCAGCTTTTATATATTAGCATACGGAGGGATGCTTGTCAATAAAAACTTTTCCGTTTTCAGGAAAAGTTTTTGCCGCTCTTCCCTCCGCCGCTGCGCCCTTTTCTCAGGCGCTCGGCTAATATAACACCGAAGCGCGGCTTTGTCAACACATTTTTTCGTCTTTTTTCAATTATTTTCAAATCCCCGCATATTGTTGCCGCGCAAGGGAATACTGCACAATATGTACGGTATCGAAGGATCGAAAACGGCCCCCTCTCTCCGGGCCGGAGAAGAATACCCGCAGGCGCTTTGTTCGGCTTCGCTCGAGGCGGTCTTTCGCCGCTGCGCCGATTTTCAGACGCGGCGTCTGCGCGTCGGCACGGACGTGGAGATCTTCGTCTGCTGGATCGACGGGCTGATCTCCTCGTTTGAGACCGCCGAGGAGCTGCTGCGTCCGCTTGCCGACCCCCGGCGCGTCGGCGCGGGAGATGCGGAAGGCTGCTTCGCCGCGCTGCGCGAGGGAGCCGTGAGCTGCCCCGCGCTCGACGAGAGGCGCGAGCTCGACAGTCTCTGCGAGGACCTCACGCACGGGCGCTGCGCGTTTGTGTTCGACGCGCTCGGCCGCGCGATCAGCTTTGACGTTAAGGGCGCGGCGTCGCGCGCTGTCGGCGAGCCGACGCTGGAAAAGTCGCTCAAGGGCAGCCGCGACAGCTTTGTCGAGAATCTGCGCGCCAACACAGCCCTCGTTCGGCGGCATCTGGCCACGCCGCGTCTGAAGCTGGCGGAGAGCACGCTCGGCCGCCGCTCGCACACACGCGTCGCGGTGCTGTTTCTGGAGGGCGCGGCCAGGCCCGAGACGGTCGGAGAGCTGGCGCGGCGGCTCGAGGGCTTCGAAGCGGATTCGCTGGTCTCCCTCGGCACGTTGGAGGAAGCTCTCTCGAGCCGTCCGTTCTCGCCTTTTCCGCAGATGCTGCATACCGAAAAGCCGGACCGTCTGGCGCGCTGGCTGCTCGACGGGCGCGTTGCCGTGCTCGTAGACGGCGTGCCGATCGCGCTCGCGCTGCCGGTTACTTTTGCCGAGTTCATGAAGGTCTCTGGCGAAGGCAGCATGAACACCGTCGTCGCAAGCCTGCTCACGGCGCTGCGCTATCTCGCGCTCGTGCTGGGCATGTATCTGCCGGCCCTCTATGCCTCTCTGGCCTCGTTCCACCCCGAGATGATCCCGACACGGCTTCTGCTCTCGATCATTGAGGCAAAAAAGGACGTGCCTTTTTCGACCGCGGCCGAGCTTGTCGGCATGCTGATCGCCTTTGCGCTGCTGCAGGAAGCCGGCCTGCGTCTGCCCAACCCCGTGGGCGACACGGTCTCGATCATCGGCGCGTTGATTGTGGGACAGGCGGCGGTAGAGGCGCGGCTCGTCTCGCCGATCGCGATCATCGTCGTGGCTGTGTCGGGTATCGCCTGCTATACGATGCCCTCTCAGGACATGGGCGCGGCCGTGCGGCTGTGCCGGGCGCTGCTGCTGCTCGCGGGGATCGCCGCGGGACTCTACGGCGTGGCGCTGGCGAGCTGCCTGATCGCAGCGCACCTGAGCTCGATCGACAGCTTCGGGGCAAATTACACCGCGCCGTTGAGCGGCCGCCGCGGCGGAGGGCTTTTGAAGCTGCTGCTCCTGCCGCAGCCGGGCTCTCAGGATCGGAGCATGTGATGAAACGATTGCTGATATCAGGAATATGCCTGCCGCTCTGTCTCGTTCTCGGCGGCTGCGCGCTCTTCCCATCGGCGCTGCGCGGGATGGAGAGCCTTGCTCTCGTGCAGGCGCTCGGCGTGGATCGCGAGGGCGACGGCGTGCGGCTTTCGATGGTCACGGCGGCGGACAGCTCGCGCGGAGAAGGTCCGGTGCGCATGAGCGGCGGCGGCGCGACGATCGCCGACGCGGCGGAGGACGCCGCCTCGCACGCGTCGGAGGAACGGGTCTTCTGCGCTCACACGGGTTACGTCCTTCTCGGTGAAGAGAGCGCCCGGGAGGACGTGTCGGCCGTTCTGCGTTATATCTGCCGCTCACGCGAGATCCGCATGGACGTGCCGCTGCTGATCGTACGCGGCGCAAGCGCCGAGGAGGCGCTGCTGCGCAGCGGCGGCGAGCGCGTGGGCGCGGCGGAGCTGCTGGACGCGCTCGCGTCCTCGGCCCCGGCCCGTCTCGGCAGGGAGCTTCCCTCCGTGGCCAGGATCGCCGGACGGCTGGAGGACGGCGGCTGCGCTCTTGCCGCGGCGGTGGCCTGCACGCCCTCCTCCGAGCTGGACGGAAAAGAGCAGCCGATGACGCTCGCCCTTGTCGGCCTTGCCGTGCTGCGGGACGACCGGCTCGCGGCTTTCCTGGGGCCGGAGGATACCGTCGGCGCGGATCTGCTCTGCGGCGCTCAAGGCGTGCACAGCTTCGTCGTGACCGACCGCGCGGGTCAGCGCGTCACGCTGCAGACTGCGCCGGGAAGGACGGAGCTGAACGTGCTGCGCGGCGAGGACGGCGAGCCGGAGCGGATCGAAGCGACGATCCGCCTGTCGGCCGCAGTGGTGGAGATCGACGGAGAAGGGGCTCTCTCCGACGGTGATTACGCCGACGAGCTCGCCGCCCTTCTGGAACGCGAGCTCCTGCGCCGCGCCGGGGCGGTGCTGCGGCTTGAGCGTACGCTTGGCGCGGACCTTCTTTTGCTGCGCGAGCGCGCCGGTCTCGGCGCGGGCGAGCTTTTGCCCGTCCGTCTTTCGGCCGCGGTGCGCATCAGCCATGCCAACGATGTGAGGGACGGATGATGAAACAGGATCGGACCATCAGCGAAAACCAGCTGGCCGTGACGGCCTTTGTGCTGATGCTTTCGCCCGCGCTGCGGCTGTTTCCGTCCGCCGCCGCGGAATACGCCGGGCACTCGGCGCCGCTGGCGGCGCTGCTCGCTTTTTTCCCGGCGGCGCTTTATCTGTTTCTCGTCTGCCGCGCCGCCGCGCTGCGCCGCGAGGGCGAAGGGCTGTGCGCGATGATCGCGCGCGCTCTCCCCGGGCGCTTCGGACGCATGGCGCTGGGCATACTGTGTCTCTGGCTGCTCGCGTACGCCGGCTTCGTGCTGCGCTCGGGCGCGGACCGCTTCATTATTGCGGTGTATCCGGGCGCGCCCGTGGGCTTTTTCGTGCTGACGATGGCCGCCGCGGCCCTTTCCGCGGCCTTCGCTCCGTACCGCGACGCGGCACGTACGGCCAAGCTGGTCTTTCCAGCCGTGGGCGGCGTACTGGCGCTGGTGCTCGTCTTCTCGCTCGGCAAGCTGCATGCGGACAATCTGCTGCCGCTTATGCCCGAGAGCGCGGCGGGTCTGCTCGGCGGCATGCTGCCGGGTCTGGATGTGCTTGTGTGGACGATGTGTGCCCCGCTCTTCGCGCTCGGCGAAGTGAAAAAGGAGAGCTGCTCGTATCCGCGGCTGCTTGGCGCGCTGGCGGCGGGCTGCGCGGTGCTCGCGCTGATGAGCACGGCCGTTATCGGCAGCTTCGGAGCCGCTCTCTCCTCGTCGCTGAGCTGGCCCTTTTTCTCGCTGGTGCGCAACCTCGTTTTCTTCCGCAGCGTCGAACGCGCGGAGGCGCTGGTGGTGGCGCTGTGGGTCTTCCCGGACTTTTTGATCGTCTCTCTCTTTCTTCGCGCGGCGCGGGAGGCTCTGGCTCTCTCGCTCGGACGGCGGCTGCAGTCCCTCGCGGACGCCCGTGCCGCGCTGCCGCTCTGCGCCGCGGCGGCCTGCGTCTTCGCAATGCTCGCCGCGCCGGACGCGGCGGCGCTGTCGCTGCTGTCGCAGACCGTCATTCCGGCCGCCAACCTCTTTTTCGCGCTCGTTTTTCTCCCCCTGATCCTTCTGACCGGGAAGAGAAAAGGGCGTCTGTAACGCAAAAAACCCTCTCCGGGCGGAGAGGGTTTTAACTATATTGATATGGATCACTTCAGATACTCCGTCAGATCAAGCTCGAAGCCCTCGCGGAGCGTAAAGACGCTCGACTCGATACGGCCGGTCATCATGGCGTTGTACTGCTCGTTGGCATAGAGGGCGCGCGCGGTCAGCGGCGTGCCGGCTTCGGAATACTCCATCGTGAACTCAGCGCTCAGCGGCAGGCGCATGATAACATGATAGCCATAGGCGGAGAGGATGGGCTCGGAGACCTCGTATTCCTCCAGCGCGCGGGTGCCGTCCTCAAACTCGGTGACCATCGTGCCGGGCGTGAAATAGTACCCGTCGGGATAGCTGCTCTTGCCCGCGTCTTCGCAGTACTGCTCCTTGAGTTCGGCAAAGCGCGCTGCCCGCTCGTTGACGTCTTCGATCGCGCGCAGCTCGGCGGAAACGGCTTCGGCCTGCCGCAGCTTCTGTGCGACCGTCTCGTCGTCCAGCGGCTCGAAGGTGTTCAGATCGACCGTCGCAAACAGGATATGCGAGGCGCCGAGATAGTCGTTCTCCGTCAGATAGGCGAGCGCGGTCTCATCGGAGACCTTTTCTCCGTTTTCGCCGTACAGGGCGTCAAAGCTGTTCTGGAACAGGTAGTTCGCGCGGCTGATCCGGTCGTACATGGCGCGGGAGAGCAGCTCCTCCTCCAGGAGGGCGTTGAAATCCTCCTCGCTCGCGCCTTCGCCGCAGGTGTTCGTGATCGTCTGCTGCAGCTGTTCGGCAAGCTCCTCCTCGTTCTCGGCGGTAAGGGTCACGTCATTCTCCTCGGCGACCGCCTCGACAACGGCCAACTGCTTTGTGCAGTCCTGCGTCAGCTCGATGACATACTCGGCGAGCGTCTGTTCGCTGTCGGCGCTGAGCTTATCGGTCCAGCTGAGACTCTGGCCGTACATCGCCAGAGTCTGGATGTACTGCTCCGCCTGAAGGCCGAAGTCGTGCAGCCAGTAGAAATACTCGTCCCAGGTCACGTCGCGGCCGTCCACGCTGCCGACGATCTCGTCCGGGGCGTGCAGCGCGCGGATCGCTGCAAAGTCGAGCGAGAGCGGCGCAGCAGTCGTCTCCTCCGCCGCTGTATCGTCCGGCTCGGCCGTCTCGGTCGGGGCGGGGGCTTCGGTCTGCGCGGGAACTTCGGTCTGTGCAGGCACGGCGGCCGTTTCCGGCTCGCCGACCGCAGTCGGCTCGGCTGGAGCTTTTGCTCCTTCCGCCGACACAACGTAGCCGACGACGCAGCCCAGCAGCAGGCAGACGACAAGCAATATGAGAACGAACTTTTTCATGTGTCCAGGATCCTTTCGGCAAAAACTGGTTCTTTTATATACCTTCCGGGAGGCAAGAGCAAGAGAAAAGGGCTTTTGTTTGCTTTTTATTCACCTTTTTCCTCCGCCCAGTCGAGGACGAAGGCGCGGGCCTCGTCGAGGACGCGGTTCTTTGCGCGGATCTTCAGGCTCAGCCGCGGCTTCGTGCCCGCTTCGACGCGCAGTCTGCCGCGGTATTCCTCCCGCGCGTAGAGCGCCGAGACCTTCGCCATATCGAAGTCGCGGACCGTGAAGACGATCTGCCCCTGTTTCTGCGAGATGTCGGTGACGCCGGCCTTTCCCGCCTCGCCGCGCAGAAGGGCGATGTGAATCAGGGCGTTGACGCTCGGCGGCGGATCGCCGAAGCGGTCGATCAGCTCGTCGGTGAGGTCGTCGGCCTCCTCCTCGGTGCGGATGAGCGCGATGCGGCGATAGAGGTCCATGCGCTGCTCGCTCGAAGGGACGTAGCGGTCGGGGATCGAGGCCGCGACGGCGAGATCGGCCGAGCAGTCGGCCCGTTGCTCAACGGGAAGGCCTTTGGCCTCCAGCACCGCCTCGGAGAGCAGCTTCATATACATATCATAGCCCACGTCCACCATGTGGCCGGACTGTTCGGCGCCCAGCAGATTGCCCACGCCGCGGATCTCCAGGTCGCGCATCGCGATCTTGATGCCGGAGCCGAAGGCCGCGTAGTCGCGGATGGCCTTGAGCCGTTTTTCGGCGATCTCGGTGAGCACCTTGTCGCGCCGGAAGGTCAGGTAGGCTGAAGCGCGCCGCGTCGAGCGGCCCACGCGCCCGCGGATCTGGTGCAGCTGCGCCAGACCAAGCTTGTCCGCGTCCTCGATGACGAGGGTGTTGACGTTGGGGATGTCGATGCCCGTCTCGATGATCGTCGTGCACACGAGCACCTGCGTGGCGCCGGATACGACGTTCTCCATCACGGCGGCGAGCATGTTCTTGTCCATGCGGCCGTGGGCCGCGGCGATCGTCACGCCCTCGCCCAGCAGCTCGCGGAGCTTTCGCGTCGTGCGCTCGATGTCCTCGATGCGGTTGTGCAGATAGTAGACCTGTCCGCCGCGCTGCAGCTCGCGCCGGATCGCGTCGGCGATCACGCCCCAGTCGTGCTCCAGCACAAAGGTCTGCACCGGAAGGCGGTCCTCCGGCGGCTCCTCGATCATCGACATGTCGCGGATGCCGGACATGGCCATGTTCAGCGTGCGCGGGATCGGCGTGGCCGAGAGCGTCAGCACGTCGACGCCGCGCGAGAGGGCCTTGATATGCTCCTTGTGCGCCACGCCGAAGCGCTGCTCCTCGTCCACGACCAGAAGGCCGAGGCTCTTGAACTGCACGTCCTTCGACAGCAGACGGTGCGTGCCGATCACGAGATCGCAGCGCCCCGTGCGCAGGTCGGAGAGCGTCTTCGCGCTCTGCGCGCCGCCCGTGAGGCGGCTGAGCACCGCGATGTTCACCGGGAAGCCGAAAAAGCGCTGCAGCGCGGTCTGATAGTGCTGCTGCGCCAGCACGGTGGTCGGCACGAGGATCGCGGCCTGTTTGCCGTCGAGCACGCACTTCATCACCGCGCGCAGGGCGACCTCGGTCTTGCCCACGCCCACGTCGCCGCAGAGCAGCCGGTCCATCGGCACGGCGCTTTCCATGTCGCGCTTGATCTCGTCGGCGCAGCGGATCTGATCGTCGGTCTCGGTATAGCCGAAGTTCTCCTCGAACTCGCGCTGCCATTCGCTGTCCGGCGAGAAGGCGTATCCCGGCAGGCGCTGCCGCTCGGCGTAAAGGCGGATCAGTTCGCCCGCCATGCTCCTGGCCGCGCTGCGCGCGCGCGAGCGGGTCCGCGCCCATTCCGCGCCGCCCATTCTGGACAGGCGCACCTCTTTGTCTTCACCGCCGCCGGTATATTTCGTCACCAAATCCAGCTGCGTAGCGGGAACGTAAAGACTGTCCGTCCCGGCGTAGCAGATCTTGACATAGTCCTTTTCAAAGCCGTCCACCGTCATCTTTACGATGCCCGCAAAGCGGCCGATGCCGTGGTTCTCATGCACGACGTAATCGCCCACGGAGAGGTCGGCATAGCTTTCGATGCGCTGCCGGCCGGAGGGCAGGGTCCTGTGCGCGCGGCGTCTTCCGCTCTCGCGCAGCAGCTGCGCGTCGGAGAGCACGCAGAGCCGGATGCCGGGATAGTCCATCCCTGCGGAGATCGCGCCGACGGAGACGCAGCAGCGCCCGGGCGCGGGCAGCTGCGACAGCGGCGCGAAAAACGGCGCGTCGATCCCGCGCTCGGCAAAAAAGTCCCGCAGCACCCTTGCGCGCCGCTCATCGCCCGCGAGGACGACGACGCGGTAATCCTGCTTCAGATAGGCCGCCACGTCCTCGGCCGCCGCCTGCGCGTTGCCCGCGTAGGTCGTGAGCTGGCGGGCGGAAATGCTGGTGAGCGTGCGCGGCGCAAGCGGGCTGCGCCCGACGGTGAAGGCGTCGGCCATATAGACGGGATAGTCCGCAAGCCGCCTGACGAAAGCGTCAAAGCCCAACAGAAAGCCGTCGGGGGCGGCGGCGGACTCGCCGCGGCGCGCGAGCTCCTCGACGTCGCCGCGCAGCTGTGCGCTCCAGTCGCGCGCCTTCTCGGCGCAGCGGTTCGGCTGGTCGAAAAAAACGAGCGCGTCGGGCGGGAAATAATCGGCGGCGCAGGCCATGGGATAAATCAGATCGATATATTTGTCGGCGCAGGAGAGGGCGATCCCCGCGGCGAGCTTTTCCGCGTCTGAGCGGACGCTCCGCGCGGTTTTCTGCGCGATCTCGCTCGTACGGCGGCGCTCATAGCGCGCGGCCCAGCTTTCCAGCTCCCGGGCAAGCGCGGCCGCACCGCCTTCGAACAGGGCGGGCACCGTCTCGGCCGCAGGCAGGATCGTACAGCGCTCGATCTGCCCGGTGCGGCGCTGGTCGGAGACGTCGAAGCCGCCCATCGAGTCGACCGTGTCGCCCCAGAATTCCACGCGCACGGGCTCGGCCCTGCCCGGGGAGAAAAAGTCCAGGATGCCGCCGCGCACCGCGAACTGGCCGGGACCTTCCACCTGCTCGCAGCGCGAATAGCCGCAGCGGACGAGCGCGTCGACGGCGTCCTCGAGCGGGAGCTCGGCGCCGTCCTCGATCGTGAAGGCAGCCCTTTCCAGTATCTGTGGCGGGATCGTGCGCTGTATCGCGCCGCAGACGGACAGCACCGCAGCGGACGCGCCGTGCAGCATGGCCCACAGCGCGGCAAGGCGTTTCTGCTCGCCGCCGCGGGAGACGGCCTCGCTCTCGACAAAGGTGAAGTCGCGCAGACCGAGCGTGACGGCTTCCTCGCCGAGCATGACGGCAAGGTCGCGCGCAAAGCTTTCCGCAGCCGAGTCGTCGGGACAGATCACGACGAGCGGGCGGCCGGTCCGGGCTTTCAGCGCGGCGGCCAGATTGGCCCGGTGCACCGCCCCGAGCCCGGAAATGAGCGCAGGAAGCCCTCCGCTCTCCGACAGGGAGGGGAGGGCGGCGGCTTCCCGATGCTGCAGTATTTGATCAAAGAGGATGTTCATGCAACGGGATTATAGCATCACGCCGTTGCAAAATCAATCGCGTATGCACATGTTTTGACATCTTCCCTGCGCGGGAGACGGTCCCCTTTCTCTTTGCGCGGGAAAAGGGAAAACGAAGGCCTCCCGACGCAAGAGAGAAAAACGGGGCGGGAACGAGTCCCGCCCTGGCGTTCTTTTATTCATCCTTTTTCTTCACCGGCCGCAGGTCGATCATCTTCGCCATCGCGCCGGGCGTGAGACAGCGGGTATAGAAATCCGCCAGAACACGGTGGTACACGCCCGTGATATCCTCGTCTTCGCCGCGTATGGGCTTGACGAAGACGTGCGCCGTCGTGCCGGAGATGCGGTAATCGCTTTCGATCTCCTCGTAGCCGAAGCGTTTGAAAAACCTGAACAGCTTCTTTGTGTGGTCCGGGTCGGGATCGGCGAATTCGGTGATCTCGGCGATGACCCCCTGCTTTTCGGCGTAGCGCTTGTGGATCAGCCGCATGACCTCGACGCCCAGGCCCTTGCCGCGGTACCAGGGGAAAACGCCGAGGTATTTGAGCAGCACATAGCCGTACAGCCCCCGGCAGCAGACCAGGGCGTAGGCCGCCTCAAGGCCGCTCTCGTCGTCATAGGCGATCAGCAACTCCTGGTCGCCGCGCGAGATCGCGCGATGGATCGCGAGCTTGCCGAGCAGCTCTTCGCTGTCAAAATCGACCTCCATGAGCCCGTAATAGCGCTCGAGGTCCCGGTGACCGCCTTTTCTGAGTGTCAGCATGTTGTTTCCTCCCCTGCGAAGCTCTGCGCGCGGACAAGGCCGGCGTAGACGCCGTTTTTCTCCATCAGCTCCGCGTGGGAGCCCATTTCCACGATGCGCTCGCCCTCGATGACGGCGATCCTGTCCGCGTGGCGGATCGTGGAAAGCCGATGGGCGATGATGATGCTGGTCCTTCCCTCGCAGAGCGTATCCAGCGAGGACTGGATCCGCTGCTCCGTCACGGTATCGAGCGCGGAGGTGGCTTCGTCGAGGATCAGGATCTTCGGGTTTTTCAGGAAGATCCGCGCGATGGATACGCGCTGCTTCTGCCCGCCGGAGAGCATCACGCCCCGCTCGCCGATATAGCTGTCGTAGCCGTCGGGCAGGGCCATGATCTCGTCATGGATCTCGGCGCGGATCGCGGCGGCGACGATCTCCTCGTCCGTCGCGTCGCCCCGTCCGTAGCGGATATTCTCGCGGATCGTACCGGCAAACAGGAAAACATCCTGCTGCAGCATGCCGATCCCGCGCCGGAGGCTTGCCTGCGTCAGGTCCCGCACATCCCGTCCGTCGACCAGCACGGCGCCTCCCGTCACGTCGTAGAGCCGCGGCAGCAGCTGGCAGAGCGTGGTCTTGCCGCCGCCGCTCGGCCCGACGACCGCGAGGCACTGCCCCGGCTCGACCGTGAGGTCGATATGGCTCAGCACCGGGACGCCGTTGGAATAGGCGAAGCAGACGTCGCGGTATTCGACCCGGCCTTCGACGTTTTCAAGCTCCTCTGCGTCGGGCCTGTCCCGGATCTCCGGCTCGGTGCGCATGATCTCCAGAAAGCGCTCGAAGCCCGCCGCGCCCTGCATGTACTGCTCGGAGAACTGCGCGAGCTTTCTTACCGGCGTGACGAAGGTGGAGACATAGAGCGAGAAGGTGATGAGATTGACATAGTCCATCTTGCCCTGCATGATCAGCAGCCCGCCGAAGGCGACGACCACGACCTGCATGATGCCGGTTGTGAATTCCATGCCGGACATGAACAGGCCCATGCTCTTGTAGTATTCCACCTTTGCGCCGCGGAAGAGGGCGTTGGCGCCCTCGAACTTCTCGTGCTCGACGTGCTCGTTGGCGAAGGCCTTGGCCGTGCGGATGCCGGAAATGCTGCTTTCGATCGCGGCGTAGATATCCGCGGTCTTGCGCTTGACCTCGACGTTCGCGCGCTTCATGCGCAGACGCTGCGAGAGCGTGAACCAAAGGCACAGCGGCAGGATGACCGTGAGCGCGAGCGCCAGCTCCCAGCGGATCGTGAAGAGCACGATCAGCGCGCCGAGGATCGTGAGCGTGCAGATCACGATATTTTCCGGCCCGTGGTGGCTCAGCTCGGTGACCTCGAAAAGGTCGGAGGTGATACGGCTCATCAGTACGCCGGTGCGGTTCCTGTCATAGAAGCTGCAGGAGAGATCCTGCATGTGCGTGAAGATGTCGCGGCGCATATCCGATTCGGTCAGCACGCCCATGCGATGTCCCACGACCGTGATGATGTAATACAGCACGCTCTTGAGGAAATAGGCCGCGACCATGACCGCCATGACGACAAAGAACGTACGGAACAGCTTCTGCGGCAGCAGCGTGTTCATCGCCGTGCGCGAGACCCAGGGGAAGATCAGGTCGATCGCCGCGACGGCCAGCGCGCAGAGCATGTCGACGGCGAACAGGCCCTTGTGTGCGAACACATAGGCCATAAAGATCTTCAGCGGCTTGTCGTGGTAGTCGAGCTTCAAGTACCTTCCCCCGCAAATTGCTCCCTGGCCGCGACAGCAAGCGCGTCGCAGCGGTTGTTGAATTCGTTCTCGGCGTGGCCCTTGACCCAGTGACAGTGCAGCTCGTGCTCTTCGGCGAGCGTGAGCAGCCTCTCCCAAAGATCGGGGTTGAGGGCAGGTTTTTTGTCGGGCTTTTTCCAGCCGTTTGCACGCCATTTAACGGCCCAGCCCTTGTCCAGCGCGTCGACGACGTATTTCGAGTCGGCGAAGAGCTCGACGATGCAGGGTTCCTTCAGGGCTTCGAGCGCGGCGATGACGCCGGAGAGCTCCATGCGGTTGTTGGTGGTCATCGCCTCGCCGCCCGAGAGCTCCTTTTCCCGGCCGCCCCAGCGCAGGATCGCGCCCCAGCCTCCCGGCCCGGGGTTGCCGCTGCACGCGCCGTCGGTGTATACCTCAACAGTTTTCATATCCATTCCTTAAAAGCTTCTCCCCATGGGAAAAACGGTACGCCGCGCCGACGGAGGCGTCTCTCTGACGCCCGGCGCCTCCGCCGAAAGGGGCGGCGGGGATGCTGTTTTTATCTCCTCCGCCGCTCGAGCAGCACGCGGTACTCGCTGCGGTCGATGATACCGGCCTCCAGAAAACCGTCCAGCTGCTTTTTCCAGTGCTCGGCGGCGCTCTCATTGCCGCGGTATCCCTGCAGCTGGTCGTGTGAATGCGCCGCGGCCGTTCCGCCGCCGCGGGCCTTGATGCCGTCGAAGCGCTTGGCGGCGCGGATCTTTTTCACGCGCGAGATCGCGACGATCAGCACGATGAAGAGCACCGCCGCCGCGAGCGCGCCGATCACCGTGCCGTCGAGGCGGATGTTTCCCGTGCGGATACCCCGGCCCAGACGAGAGAAATTGCGCTGCAGATCGTCAAAATCGATACGGTTGATGATCCAGATGACCGCCAGGACGGCCAGACCCCATAGTCCGGAGCCTTTTTTCTTCTTCCGCTGCTGCTGATTCTGCTTCGAATTGAGCTGATTGGCCATAAAACGCTCTCCTTTCGCGTGTGTGGTCGTCCGAAACGATTATTCCTCGCTGTCCTCTCCGTCTTCGACGCTTTCTTCGTCTCGCTCAGGCAAGGTCTTTTCGATGTCAATGACGCGGCTGCCCTCCTGCAGGCGCATGACGCGCACGCCCTGCGTGGCGCGTCCCAGGCGGGAGATGCGCTCGACCGGGGTGCGGATGATCGTGCCGTCGTTCGTGATGACGAGCAGATCGTCCTCTTCGCCCACCATCTTGATCGCGGCGACCGGGCCGGTCTTTTCCGTGACGGAATAGTTTTTGATGCCAACGCCGCCGCGGCTGTGAACGCTGTATTCGCCCAGATCCGTACGCTTGCCGTAGCCTCTCTCGGTGATCGACAGCACATCATAGCCCTCGCCGCTCGCGCCGGCGCCTACCACAAAGTCGCCGCCGCGCAGCCGGATGCCGCGCACGCCGATGGCCGTGCGGCCCGTGGCGCGCACGTCGGTCTCGTTGAAGCAGACGGCCATGCCGCGCTGCGTGCCGATGAAGATCTGCTCGTCGCCCGCGGTCTGCAGGACGGTGATCAGCTGATCGCCCTCCTCGAGCGTCAGCGCACGGATGCCGCTCGAGCGGATGTTCCGCAGCGCGGACTGCTCCATGCGCTTGACGGTGCCGTTGCGCGTGACGAAGACCAGATAGCTGCCCGTGTCGACGCCGCGGCCGCAGATCATCGCGCTGATCTTTTCTCCGGGTTCGATCTGCAGAATGTTGACGATATTCGTGCCGCGCGCGTTGCGGCCGGCCTCCGGGATCTGGTAGCCCTTTTTGATATATACCCTGCCGCGGTCTGTAAAGAGCAGGATATTGTCGTGCGTCGAGGCGGTGAAGACCGTTTCGGTATAGTCCTCGTCCTTCGTGGCCATCGCGCGCACGCCGCGGCCGCCGCGGCCCTGGGCGCGGTATTCGCTGACGGGCAGGCGCTTGATATAGCCGCCGTGGGTCAGCGTATAGACGCACTGCTTTTCTTCGATGAGATCCTCGATGTCGATCTCATCCTCGACCTCCTGGATCTCGGTGCGGCGCTCGTCGCCGTACTTGTCGCGGATCGCGATAAGCTCGTCCTTCAGGACCTTCCGGATCATCTCCGGAGAGGCAAGCAGCTCTTTATAATACGCGATCTTCTCTTCGAGGTCCCTGTACTCCTGTTCAAGCTTCTCGCGGTTGAGGCCCTGCAGCTGGATAAGTCTCATATCGCAGATCGCCTGCGCCTGCACGTCGGAGAGGCCGAAGCGCTCCATCAGACGCTGCTTGGCGTCGTCGTAGCTCGAGCGGATGATGCGGATGACCTCGTCGATGTTGTCCTGCGCGATCAGCAGACCCTCGAGCAGATGGGCGCGCTCTTCGGCCTTTCTGAGGTCGTAGCGCGTGCGGCGGACAATGATCTCCTCCTGGAAGCTCAGGTACTCGTCCAGGATGTGCCGCAGAGAGAGGATCTTGGGCTGGGTCTGGTTGTTCACCAGCGCGAGCATGTTGATCGAAAAGCTCGACTGCATGGCGGTCCGCGCGAAGAGGCGGTTGAGCACCACCTGGGGATTGGCGTCGCGCTTGAGCTCGATGACGACGCGCATGCCGTTGCGGTCGGTCTCGTCGCGCAGGTCGGAGATTCCCTCGAGGCGCTTGTCGTGCACCTGGTCGGCAATGGTCTTGATCAGCTGGCGCTTGTTGACCTGATAGGGGAGCTCCGTGACGATGATGCGCGTGCGGCCGTCGCGGCCGTATTCCTCAAATTCGGTGCGCGCGCGGATGACCACGCGGCCGCGTCCGGTCAGGTAAGCCTGGCGGATGCCGCTGCGGCCCATGATGATGCCCTTCGTCGGGAAGTCCGGGCCCTTGATATGCTTCATCAGATCCGCGAGCTCGCACTCCGGATCGTCCAGCACGCAGACGCAGGCGTCGATCACCTCGCGCAGATTGTGCGGCGGGATGTTCGTGGCCATGCCGACGGCGATGCCGCTCGAGCCGTTGACCAGCAGATTCGGGAAGCGCGAGGGCAGCACGCGCGGCTCGCGGCGGCTCTCGTCAAAGTTCGGATCCCAGTCGACGGTCTCCTTGTCGATGTCGCGGAGCATCTCGTTGGAGATCTTCGAAAGCCGCGCCTCCGTATAGCGGTAGGCGGCGGGGGGGTCGCCGTCGACCGAGCCGAAGTTGCCATGGCCGTCGACGAGCATGTAGCGCATGGAAAAATCCTGCGCCAGACGCACCATCGCGTCGTAAACCGAGGCGTCGCCGTGCGGATGATAGTGGCCCAGCACGTCGCCGACGCAGGTAGCGGATTTTTTGAAGGGCTTGTCGGATGTAAGTCCGCCCTCGTACATCGTGTAGAGGATGCGGCGGTGGACGGGCTTTAAGCCGTCGCGCACGTCGGGCAGGGCGCGCCCGACGATGACGGACATGGCGTAGTCGATATAGCTCGTCTGCATTTCGCCCACGAGCTCGGATTCGGTGATCGCCTGATTCGGGAAGGCGATGTCCTCCGGCCTGTAATCGCGTTTATGCGCTGCCATTTTCACCCCACCTCCTTAAATATCCAGATTGACGACGTATTTCGCGTTCTGTTCGATCCATTCGCGGCGCGGCTCGACCTCCTCGCCCATGAGGACGGTGAAGATCTGATCCGCGGCGATGGCGTCGCCGAGCGTGATACGCCGCAGCGTGCGCTTTTCGGGGTCCATGGTGGTTTCCCACAGTTCATGCGGGTCCATTTCACCGAGACCCTTGAAGCGCGAGATGTCGACCTTGACGTTGGGGTTGTCGCCGCGCAGCTCGGCGCTGATGGCATCGCGCTGCTCGTCGGAGTAGGCCACGCGCTGCTGTTTGCCGCGCTGCAGCTTATAGAGCGGCGGCACCGCGGAATAGACGTAGCCGCGCTCGATCAGCGGGCGCATATAGCGGAAAAAGAAGGTCAGCAGAAGCGTGCGGATATGGCTGCCGTCGACGTCGGCGTCCGCCATGATGATGATCTTGTGATAGCGCAGCTTGTCGATATTGAATTCCTCGCCGATGCCCGCGCCGAGCGCGACGATCAGCGGATAGAGCTTGTCGTTGCCGTAGATCTTGTCGGCGCGCGCCTTTTCGACGTTGAGCATCTTGCCCCACATCGCGAGGATGGCCTGGAAGCGGCTGTCGCGGCCCTGGATGGCCGAGCCCGCGGCGCTGTCGCCCTCGACGATGTAGATCTCGCAGAGGGACGGGTCGCGCTCGTTGCAGTCCTGCAGCTTGTCAGGCATCTGGCCGGACTCGAGTCCGGTCTTGCGGCGCACGGACTCGCGGGCCTTTCTGGCGGCCTCGCGCGCGCGGTTGGCCATCATGGCCTTTTCGAGGATGGCCTTCGCGGCCGTCGGATGCTCCTCAAAATAGGTGGCGAGCTGCTCGTTGACGATGTTGTCCACGAGCGTGCGGATATAGGCGTTGCCGAGCTTCTGCTTGGTCTGTCCCTCAAACTGGGCTTCGGGCAGCTTGACAGAGATGATCGCGGAGATGCCCTCGCGCACATCCTCGCCGGAGACCGTGTCGTCGCCCTTGATGACGTTGATCTTCTGCCCGTAAGCGTTGATCACGCGCGTGAGCGCGGTCTTGAAGCCGGTCTCGTGCCT
>JAFRDM010000006.1 GCA_017403885.1 Oscillospiraceae bacterium | reverse complement strand
GGCTCGGAACCGGGGAGCGGGGCCGGCTCGTTCTGCGCGGCCGGCAGGATCACGGCGGGGCCCTCGTCCTGCAGCCGATCCATATAATCGCCGCTCTTCGGCGCGGCCTGGGCAAAGGTATACAGGCCGAAGGCAAAGCCGGCCAGCAGCGCCAGACCGAGGATGACGCGGATGATGCGAATAAAGATCTTCATATCCATGCCTCCCAACAAAGGCTGTTTCTTACAGTAAATAATAACATTCCGAAAAAGATTGGTCAAGAATAAGTTCATGCCAATTGCGCCGCCCGCTTGCAAGGAGGCCTTCGGCGTGATATGATTTCCGTATTAAAATACAGGGAGGCATGAACATGACCATCACTTTTTACGGACACGCCTGCTTCAAGCTGGACAGCCTCTGCGGCAGCATTCTCTTCGATCCCTTCGCCCCCGGAAAGGTCCCGGGCTGGAAACTGCCGGCGCTGGAGGCGGACAAGGTCCTGTGCAGCCATGGCCATTCCGACCACAACTGGGCCGAGGGCGTCGCCCTGACGGGCAGACCGTTCACCGGAGAGATCGTACGGATCCCCTCCTTCCATGACGACAAGCGCGGCCTCCTGCGCGGGAAAAACACGATCACGCTCGTTGAGGCCGAGGGACTGCGCGTCGTCCACATGGGCGACATCGGCTGTGCGCTGACGGCGGAGCAGATCGCCGCGCTCGGGCGCGTCGACGTGCTGATGATCCCGGTGGGCGGCCACTACACCGTCGACGCGGCGCAGGCCTGGGAGATCGTGAGATCTCTCGATCCCGCGATCGTGATGCCGATGCATTACAGCGGCAAGGGCTTCGGATACAGTGTGATCGCCTCCGTCGAGCCCTTCCTGCGGCTTGCCGGAAATGTTAAGGACGTCGAAGGCATGTCCTATACCGTCGACCTCGCCGACGCCCCGGCGACGATCGTGTTCCGCCGCTGATCCTCCGCGGGGCAGGGGCGGTCCGCCGGAGGCAGACGGGCATATTCGCGCCTTTCGCGTCGTATCCTGTAGCGAGGTGGTGCATGTGCTCAGCTATTTTTCCGACCTGCGGTACCGCGAGGTCATCGATATCCACACCGGCTTCAGACTCGGCTACATCTGCGACGCGGAATTCGACGATACGGAGGGAAAGCTCTGCTCGCTCATCACACCGGGCCGGGCCAAGTTTTTCGGGCTGCTCGGACGCGAGGATGACTATGTCCTGCCCTGGGAGTGCATCGTGCGTCTCGGGCGCGACATCATTCTGGTGGACTGCAAGGAGGAGTTCCGCCGCCGCAAGCGGCCGAGGAGATTCTGAGCCTTCTTTCCGCAGAAAAAAAGACAGGAAAGCATTCGCTTTCCTGTCTTTTTTTGAAGATCGGGGATCTTACTTGCCCATGTTCATCTGAGCGGCGACTTCGGCGGCGAAGTCGGATTCCTTCTTCTCGATGCCTTCGCCCTTGACGTAGTGAACGGCGTCGACGAACTTTACCTTGCCGCCGAGCTTCTTCGCGGCGTCGGCGATATAACCGGCCACGTCGCCGGAGAAAAGATCGGAGCGGACGAACTCCTGCTGGAGCAGGCAGTTTTCCTTGTAGAAGGCGTTGATCTTGCCGGCGGCGATCTTTTCCTTGATCGCCTGGGGCTTCGCGGCCATCTTCGGATCGTTGTCCATCAGCGCGACCTGAACGGCGAGCTCATGGTCGACGACTTCCTGCGGAACAAGGGACTTGTCCCAGAACTTGGGGTTCATCGCGGCGATCTGCATGGCGACGTTCTTGCCGATCTCGGTGGCGTCGCAGCCCTCGACCTCGAGGTTGACAAGCACGCCGTGGGTGCCGCCGGCGTGGACGTAGGCCACGTTGGTGGGAGCGGCAAAGCGGGCGAAACGGCGGATCTGCAGGTTCTCGCCGATGGACATGACCTTCTCGGGCATCATCTCGGCGACGGTCAGCTCGCTGCCGGTGTACTTGCAGGCCATCAGGGCGTCAAGATCGGCGGGATCGTCGTTGAGGACGACCTTGCAGATGTCCTTGACGAACTGAACGAAGAGATCGCTCTTCGCGCAGAAATCGGTCTCGCAGTTGACCTCGACGATCGCGCCGACGCCGCACTCGGGGCAGACGCGGGCGTAGGCCATGCCCTCGGCGGCCACGCGGCCGGCCTTCTTGGCGGCCTTTGCAAGACCCTTCTCGCGCAGCCAGTCGACTGCCTTTTCCATATCGCCGTCGGTGGCCTGAAGAGCCTTCTTGCAGTCCATCATGCCGACGTTGGTCATCTCACGGAGCGTTTTCACATCCTGAGCGGTGAATGCCATGTTTTTTTCCTCCTGTTTGTTCAATTTGAAAAGGGGCGTTGATCACGACGCCCCTTGAAGTGTTCGTATTACTCTTCCGCGGGAGCGGCTTCGGCCTCGGGAGCTTCCTCGGCGGCGTCCTCGCCCTGGCGGCCTTCCTGTACGGCGTTGGCCATCGTGGCGGAGATCAGGCGGATGGCGCGGATGGCGTCATCGTTCGCGGGGATGACGTAATCGACCTCGTCGGGATCGCAGTTGGTATCGACGATGGCGACGATGGGGATGTGCAGCTTGCGGGCTTCGGCAATGGCGTTGTGCTCCTTGCGGGGATCGACGACGAACAGCGCGCCGGGCAGCTTGCGCATGTCCTTGACGCCGCCGAGGTACTTCTCGAGCTTTTCCATCTCGCCGAGATGCTTCATGACTTCCTTCTTCGGCAGCATGTCGAAGGTGCCGTCCTCCTGCATCTTTTTGAGCTGGGCCAGACGGTCGACGCGGGTGCGCATGGTCTTGAAATTGGTCAGCATGCCGCCGAGCCAGCGTGCGTTGACGTAGTACATGCCGACGCGGGAGGCCTCTTCCTTCACGGCGTCGGTCGCCTGCTTCTTGGTGCCGACGAACAGGATCGTGTCGCCCTTCTCGGCGAGGCCGCGCACGAAAGCGTATGCCTCTTCGAGCTTCTTGACGGTTTTCTGCAGGTCGATGATATAAATACCGTTGCGTTCGCAGTAGATATACTCGGCCATCTTGGGGTTCCAGCGGCGGGTCTGGTGACCGAAGTGGACACCGGCTTCCAGCAGCTGCTTCATGGATACGACTGCCATTTGATGTTCTCCTTTTTGTTTTTGTTTTATTCCTCCGGACTCGTCAGCCCTTCCGCCAAGCCGCTTTTGAGAAAACGGCCACATGGGGAAAGTCGGCGCCCGTGCGAAATGCTTTGATATAATATCAAAAGCAACTGAGAATTGCAAGAGGTTTACAAAGAAAAAAACAGGGTATTTTACAATTTTTCTTATTATTATTTGAAGTATTCTTTACAAACCGGCGGAATTGTACTAAAATATAATGTAGACCAAACGGATTACTTCAAAAAATCAAAACAAGCAATTCCCGGAGGCCGATATTATTCTGCCGGAAAAAGAGAGGGTATTTGCTATGCTGGAAAAGAATTTTACAGAGGTCTATGAGAAGTTCGAACTGATCTTCTTCCGCCGCATCTTCGAAAAGGTCAGGGAGAGAGACGGTTCGCTCAGCGCGATGGAGGCGTTCTCGCTGGAGGTCATCTATCTGCTTCACGAGCCGACGGTCGGCCAATTCGCCGATTTCCTCAACATCTCCCAATCCAACGCGACCTACAAGGTCAACAGTCTGATCAAAAAGGGCTACATCGAGCGGCAGAATTCCCAGGTCGACCGCAGAGAGTATCATCTCGTGCTCTCGGAAAAGTTCCTCAACTACGTCGGCCTGTTCAACAACTACGAGCACACGGTCATGCAGCGCATCGAGGAGCGTTTCCCGCCCGAAGACGTGCAGAAGTTCGACGAGATCCTGCGCGTGATGTCCGGGGAGCTCATGCCGGAGTGCGACAGCTGAAAAAAGGACTTTTCAAGCGCGCGCGATTCTGTTAAACTATAGCCCGCATTTCCCCCGATCCATCCCAACAGGAGTTTTTGTCCATGGTTTTTTCCAGCCTTCTATTTGTATATGCCTTTCTTCCGCTCTCCCTGCTCGTGTATTTCATCTGCCCGGACCGCAGGAGCAAGAACGTCTCCCTGCTGGTCTTCTCGCTGATTTTTTACGCGTGGGGAGAGCCGAAGTATGTCCTGCTGCTGATGTTCATGGCGCTCTCGAGCTGGTATTGCGCCCTGCGTATCGCCGACGCGCCCTACATCGAAACCGCCAGGCTGTGGCTTGCGCTCTCGATCGCGGTCGACATCGTGCTCATCGGCTTTTTCAAGTATTCCCCGCTGATCTGCTCGATCTTCGGCAAGGTGCCGGACTTTGTCGCGCGCATCGCGCTGCCGATCGGGATCTCTTTCTATACCTTCCAGCTGATGACCTACGTCGTCGACGTCTACCGCGGCGACGCCCACGCGCAGCGCAGCTACTGGAACGTGCTGCTCTACGCGGCGCTGTTCCACCAGTGCGTCGCCGGCCCGATCGTCCGATACAAGACCCTCGCACACGAGCTGTTTGTCAGCCGCAAGGCGGGAAAGGACTTTCTGCCCGGTATGCGCCGCTTCGCGGTGGGCCTGGCAAAAAAAGCGCTGCTGGCCAACCCCTGCGGCGCTCTGGCCGATCAGCTGCTGCTGACGACTTCCGCCGCCTCGAACGCCTCGCTGTTCACGCAGAACCTCTCGGCGATCCAGGGGCTCACGGTGCTGGAGAGCTGGCTCGGCGCGGCGGCGTATATGCTGCAGATCTATCTTGACTTTTCGGCCTACTCCGATATGGCGATCGGCATGGGATGGATGCTCGGCTTCCACTATCCCGAGAACTTCAACTACCCCTACATCTCTCGTTCCATCACGGATTTCTGGCGGCGCTGGCACATGTCGCTGTCCACTTTTTTCCGCGATTACGTGTATATCCCGCTCGGCGGCAATCGCGTGAGCATGCCGCGCTGGCTGCTCAATCTCTTCATCGTCTGGGCGCTGACCGGCCTGTGGCACGGGGCGAGCTGGAACTTCGTGCTCTGGGGCCTGTATTACTTTGTTTTCCTGGTGGCCGAGAAGCTGCTTTTGAAAAAGATTTTCGGCCGCTGGAAGATCCTGCCGCATGTATACGCGCTCTTCGTGGTGATGGTCGGATGGGTGCTTTTCCGCTTCACCGACGTGCGCCTTGCCTGGCAGGTGTTCCGCAACCTCTTTGCCCTCAACGGCAACCGCTTTTCCGATTTCATTTCCGTCACGGTGCTGGAGAACAATCTCTTCCTGCTCATCGTGTCGGTCGTCGCCTGCACGCCGCTCGCCAAGCGCTTTTCCGACGCGATGGCCGTCTACTCCCGCGAGAGGGGCTCGCAGGCCTGGGAGATCGTGCGCACCTGTGTGATCCCCGTCGTGCTGCTGCTGCTCGCCACCAGCTCGCTCGTCGGCGACAGCTACAATCCGTTCATCTATTTCCAGTTCTGAGGAGGGCGCAACGGTGAAAGAAAACAAGACCCTCTCCTCAAAACGCAGAGAGGACAAAAGAAGAAAACGCCGCGTCGCGCTCGCAGCCCCGTTTTTCGCGCTGCTCTTCACGCTGGCGGTCGTCGCGCTGATCATCCCGCTGCGCCCGACCGAGTCGATGCGCGAAAAGCGCCGCCTTGCCGAGTTTCCCGAATTCAATGCCGGAACGCTCCTGAGCGGCGACTTTTTCGACGGCGTCAGCACCTGGTATTCCGACACATTTCCCGGCCGCGAGAAATGGCTGGACGCGGCGACGGCGCTCAACGGGATGCACGGCATCACGACTAACGTGATCTCCTATTCTCAAATCAATCAGCCCGCGGCGGAAGAGACCCTTCCCCCGATCGCGGCGGCGACGCCCGCCCCGGCAGCCGAGACCGCGCAGCCCGCCGCGGCCGATCCCTCCGC
>JAFRDM010000032.1 GCA_017403885.1 Oscillospiraceae bacterium | reverse complement strand
GATCCCGACGAACCGACCGATCCGGAAGATGATCCCGACGAACCGACCGATCCGGAAGATGATCCCGACGAACCGACCGACCCGGAGGAGGATCCCGACGAGCCGACCGACCCGGAGGAGGATCCCGACGAACCGACTGACCCGGAGGAGGATCCCGACGAGCCGACCGGCACATTGATGGGCCTTACCGCGCCTGCTGCAGCCGAGGAAGACCCCGGACAAACTGACGAAGGGGAAAAAGCCCCGGAAACGGAAGAGCCTGACGCCGCTCCCGTGATTGTTTGGCCGACGGTCTCACTGACGACAGACCCGATCCCGGTCTACGGCATGACCTGGGGAGAACTCGTCAAGCTCGGTGATGACGGCTCCGCAGCGCTCGGGGGAGAGGCGCTGGAAGGATTCTTCGCAATAAACAAAAACAGCAGCGCACTGCCGGATATAAACGACAGCTTTGCGGTCGTGTTCACGTATCTCGACGGTGAAGAGGTCAAGACCCTCGAGAGCGATGAGTATGCGGTCACGCTCGCGCGAAAGCCGATCGACGCCTCCATGGTGATACTCAGTCCCGTGGAGATGCAGTACGCCTACGGTGAGGAATGCAGACCCGCCGTGTCGCTCAGAGACGGCGTGAACAATCTTGACCCGAGCAAGGACTTTACGGTGACGGGCTATGCCGACAACAAGGAGATCGGCACGGGAAGCGTCACGGTAGAAGGCCGGGGCAATTACCGGGATACCGTGACGAAATACTTCGTGATCTCGCCGATCCCCGTCAGCGCTCTGAGCGGCAGCATCACCTCCTGCAAGCCTGAGGATGAGAGCACGAGACCCGCGATCGTGTTCAAGCACGGAGAGCGGCAGCTTGTCGAGGGCAGGGACTATGAGCTTTCCTTGAGCTACGACATCCCCGCCAGGACGGGAACGGCCAGCGCCAGCTTCAAGGGCATATACAGCGGCACTCGCATTCTTTCCTTCGATCTGCCGAATTACCTCATCACGGAGGGGGCGGGCAGTATTTGGAAGAAGAGCAGCTATGAAGATCTGGTCTTCAAGGCCAACGGCGCGCTTGTCAAGTTCACCGAGCTGACTGTGGACGGGAGAACAGTACCGACGAATTATTACAGCCTCGAGTCCGGCAGTACGATCGTGAAGGTCCGCGCGGATTATCTCAAGAGCCTTACCGCCGGGAAGCACATCATCGGCGTGGCCTATCAGGACGGCAAGGCGCTGGCGATATTCTCGGTCATGGATGTGCAGCGCCGTGGGGTTGCCACCGGCGACAGCAACAATGCGTCGGCATGGATCATCGTGCTGATCGCCAGCGTGATCGCGTTCGGCGCTCTCGCCTTTGCCTTTATCCGCAGCGGGAAGAAAAAGAAAAAGAAGAAAAGAACGAAGAAATAAATACAAAAGACAGCCGTAAGGCTGTCTTTTTTTATTCTCTCTGGTCGGTCACGAAATACTTAATCAAAGGCCCGGGACGCCGCAGCTCGTCGTTGAAAAAGACGGGGTACATCTTTCGGCCCTCCTCCGGCGCGACCCAGACAAGATATTCCCTGTTTCCTTCTTCGGTAAAGCTTTCACACACGGGCTCAAAATCCGGCGGCGTTTTCATGTAGAAATAATATCCGAGCTCATAGATCAGCTTTCCCGTTTTGGCGGCGCTGTCGCCGATAAAGAAATCCTCGGTCACAAAGCCGAGACGGTCGATCTCGAGATCTCTGCCCGTCTCCTCGCGCACCTCGCGCACGACGGCCTCCGCCGCCGTCTCGCCGAACTGTATCCGCCCGCCGACGGAGTAGAGATAGTCGTGTTTCCGGTTGCCCACCATCAAAAACCTGCCGTTTTTCATGATGATCGCGCCGACACGGATGTTCAGCACGCCGCCGTCATAGTCGATGCAAAGGTCTCTGCCCATCTATGCCTCCTTACAGCTCGATCCAGTAGCGTTCGAGCGTCTCGCCGTCTTCCTCGTCGAAGATCGTGCTGTCGAACACGCCGCCGTTCGCAAGGATCGTGCGGCGGCTGGCCTCATTTTCGACAAAGCAGGAGATCATCACGCGCTCCAGCCCCAGCGCCCGCGCCTCATCCAGCGCCATCGCGAGCATGCGTTTGGCATAGCCTTTGCGCCGCTCGCTCGGGCGCACGGAATACCCGATGTGCCCGGCGTATTTTGCCAGGTATTCGTTGAGTTCGCGCCGCAGCTGAAGCATGCCGAGCAGGCGGTCGTCGCTCCCGCGCACGAGGATGAACTGCGTGGAGAGGACCTTTCCCTCGGGCACGGTCTCGGGGCGGCTGAAGCGTTCGACCTCGTCCAGCCAGGCGCGTCCGCTCTCAAGGCGGCGCAGGCCGCCGGCGCCGTCCATGCTGCCGCCGTATTCCAGGAACTCGCGGCGGTAGTCTTCGTACTGGGAGATATACTTTTCCGTCGGACGCAGCAGCAGAAGCGTTTCTGCCATCGCTCTCGCCTCCTTTTCTGCCACAGGATACCGCAAGCGCGCGGAAAAAGCAAGAAGAAGCGGAAAGAGGCCGACCGCGTGTGACGGTACTGTGACGGTCGGCGTGATATGCTGTGACTGCAAGAAAGGAAAAAGCAAAAAACAAAATATAAAAATGATTTTAGGGGGATAAAAAAAAGAGGTTCGTTTGGAAAGATGTCGTGTATATCATTCTGATGAATGCGGTCATGTTCGCGCTGTCCGTTCTGCTGGGCGGAGACTATGAGTTCAATTACATCTTTAATATCGTGGTTCCGATCATCTGCGCCGGTACTTCCCTGGAGGTCGAGCGCAGGAAAGCGAGAAGAGCTGTGCGGTACTGAGAAGTCCTCGGCAATAAACGCAAATGCAAGGAAAACGCCGATCCGGAAGGATCGGCGTTTTCCTTTATCATGATTACATGATGGGGATCTTGATCTTGAGGTCGCTCAGCGGCCAGGAAGAGCAGGCGTGGAACCAGCCCATCTCCTTGTCCATGCGGCGGCGGCCGTCGCCGATCGGGGAGACGAAGATATCGCCCGAGAGCAGATGGCTGCGGCAGAAGCCGCACTCGCCGTTGCGGCAGTGCGTGTCGATCGCGATGCCCGCGCGCTCGAGCGCAACCGCGACCGGCTCGGAGGCCTTCGCGTCGATCACGTCCTCACGGATTCCGCGCAGGACCGTGATCTTGAAGGTTTTTTCCTCGGTTCCCTTGGGATAGCCCGGGAGAGTCGAAACATCGGCGGGATTGTTCACGACGTCGTGGCGGAAGCGGCGGACAGGCACGCCCATCTCGTCGAGAGCCTTCTTGACGAAGCGGAACATCGGCAGCGGGCCGCAGAACATGTAGGTGCAGTCCGGCGTCGAATACTTTTCGATGATCTCGCGGGTGATGAAGCCCTTTTCGCCGGGCCAGTCGGGCTCGTCGGAGAGGACGTGCACGACCTTGACATCGGGGCAGGCGGCCTCGATCGCGGCCAGCTCGTCCTTGAGCACGATGTCGTTGGCCTTCACCGAGCCGTAGAGGATCGTGAGCTTGAGACCATTGAGCTTGCCGAAGGCGATCTCCTTGGCCATCGAGTGGAAGGGCGTGATGCCCGAGCCGCCGGCAAGGGCGACGATCTCCTTCGAATCGCGCAGCGGCTCATAGTAGAAGAAGCCGAAGGGCAGCGCGCCCTCGAGCTCGTCGCCGACCTTGACGTTCTCAAAGAGATAGTCCGGAACGAGGTAGGGCACGTTGCGGCGCACCGTGATCTCAAAGAAGGGGTGCTCGCCGCGCGCCTCGTAAGGAGCGGAGGAAATGGTGTAGGGACGGGACAGGACGCTTTCGCCGATCTTCAGGCGGAAATTGACGTACTGGCCGCTCTGAAACACGGGGATGTGGCCGTCGCCGCTCTCAAAGCGGAACACGCGGGAAGTGGGAGAGGCCTCGCGGATATCGACGACCTTGAAGATCATGTGCTCCGGGTGGAGCTTGTCCGCCATCTCGCGGATCGGATCTCTCGGGTCGGGGATGGGAGAGCCCTTGGCAAAGTTTTCTTCTCTGAGCTTCGTGACGCGGGAGGCTCCGCCTACGTCCTTCAAAAAGCCTTTGACTTTAATGCTCATCTCTCACAGCCTCCCTTTCTTTTCCATGTCTTCCTTGACGCCCTTGGCCGCGGCGCGGCCGTTGGTGATCTGCGGGCCCATGCCGTCGCCGCTCATGCCGTGAGCGCCGGCGAACTCGAGACCCTCGATGAAGTGATCCTTCTCCTTCATCTGCAGACGGGCCACGGCGTGGTCCTCCATCGAGTGGAGGTAGCCGTAGATGTTGCCCTTCCACGCGCCGACATAGTGCGAAACGGTCATCGGCGTGGTGACCTCAAACTCAATGATCCGGTCGCGGAAGTCGACCTTGGTGATCTTCAGGCATTCTTCGATCATCTCATTAGCCAGACGCCGCTTGAGATCGAAGTAATCCTCCTCTTTGACGTCCTCAAAGGGCTTGGAGGGAACAAGCGCCGTGATCGAGAGCTGGGTGATGCCCTCGGGCAGCGTGGGGTTGGCGTAATTGAGGCAGATCGTGGTGATATAGTTGTACGGTTCGGTGAGATTTGCGTAGTTCTCCCAGATCTTGTTGGTATCCATCGTGGTGCCGGAGAAGGTGGAGTAATCGGTGATGCCGTTCTCCTCGGGCGTGCCCTCGATGAGCATGATGACGGAGACGGGAACGACGGAGAGCTTGCGGTTGTTGATCATGCGGATCGCGCCCTCGGGGACCTCGCTGAGCGGCTCGATCATCTGCGTATAGACGCGGTTGGGGTAGGCACCGGAGATGACATAGTCGCAGTGGATCTCGTCGCCGCGCGCGGTGCGCACGCCGTAGACCTTGCCGTCACGGACCAGGATCTTTTCGACCTCCTGGTTGAATTCGTACTGCGCGCCGTTTTCCTCGCACTTGGCCTGCAGCTTCATGCTCATCTCATGGCTGAAGCCGCGGCAGACGTAAGAGCCGGTGAAATAGTCGGCCATCAGGAAGGCGTAGATCGTGAAGGGCAGGTCGTCCATGCGGTTGCCGACGTAGATCCAGTAGGGTGTCAGCATTTCGACGGCCTTTTTGGGCAGGTCGAAGGTGTTGATGACCTCGGTGGCAGTGTAGCCGACGGTCTTGACAAAGTCGGGGTGCTTGAGGAGCATCTGCACCTTGCTCATCGGGTTGACGGAGAGGTAGTTCATGCTGTCGTACACACGGCGGCAGAGGAGCATCAGCTCGTGAACCTTCTCGTAAGTGCCGGGGCAGACCTCGTCGATCTCCCTGGCGACGGTGGTATAGCTGTCGTCATAGTCCGGATGCAGCACCTTGTCGATGCCGGAATTCGGCAGCGCGACGCGGTAGCATTCGGGAACGGGCAGCCAGTCGATGTCCACGCCCATGTCGTCAAAGAACTGGCCGACCTTCAGGCGCTTGCCGGGCTGGCCGATGGACATCATTTCGTGCAGCGTGGCTTCGATCTCAAAGCCGTTGCGCACAAAGTCGGTGGCGAGACCGCCGGGCATGTTGTGCTTTTCAAGGATCAGGATATCCTTGACGCCCCAAGCCTGCAGCTGCAGGCAGGCGGACATGCCGGCCAGTGCGCCGCCGATGATCACGACGTCGTAATGGTCTTTATAAAATTTCATGCCGCATTCCTTTCAAAAACAGGGCCGGCAGGAGCCGGCCCCAAATCGGTGTGATTTAGAAGAATCTCTCAACCAGCTCGCGGGAGTACTCGGCCGTCTCGTCCATGTCGCCGAAGCTCATGACTTCGCCGGCATAATAGGTGTCGTACTTGCCCTGCATGGCCTCGACCTTGTCGTACCAGCCTGCGGCGTAGTCCTCGGAGAAGACATGCGGGAAGTAATACACGCTCCACTCGTTGATGACTTCCTCGGCGGGGTTGTGCATGATCTTGAGATCGTCCTGCACCATCTGGCGGCAGGTCTCGTAGGGGATCTCCTCCATGTTCTTGTGCTTGCGCAGCGCATAGGTGGTGATGACCTGGTCGATCTGGTCCTTCCAGCGGCGGTAGTAGACCATCAGATGGCCGAGCTTCTCGGGCACCATGTTGTCGAAAACATAGTAGGAGATCTCGGGATGGTTCTCGGGCTTGGTCAGGACGGCCTGCACGTCGTAGCGCTCGTAGTCGATCTTGGAGAAGAGCTCCTTCTCGTCGTCGCGCACGTCGAAGTACTCGTCCATGCCCTTCTGGCCGTCGGCGCGCTTGCCGGGGATGTGCAGAGGAGCCGTCACGATGACCTTATCGAACTCCTCGACCTCGCCGTTGACGGTGATGAAGACCTTGCCGTCGCGGCGCTCGACCTTCTCGATCGTGCTGTTGAGGCGGGCGGGGTGCTTGATGTGGTCGTTGAGCTGCTCCCAGATGTACTGGGTGCCCTGCTCCCAGGTCCAGAGGTTGACCTTGACGAAGTTCATGCAGGTCTGGAAGTCGAGGTACTTCAGAACGTAGCCCGCGGGGATCTCGTCAAAGTAGCCGTAGCCGAAGGAGGTGAAAGGACCGATCCAGATCTTCTGGACCAGGGGAACGCCGTTGATCTCGCAGAACTTGCTGAAAGGAAGCGCGAGATCCTTCAGGTTGGGGTTCTCGCCCTGGACGCGCTCGCGGCCCGGGGTGACGGCATAGCCGTCGTAGCGGCCCTCGGCAACGCCGCGATGGCCGTTGACGTCATAGCCCTTGTATTTGGTCTCCAGCAGCTCGCCGAATTTCTTCAGCTGGCCCTTCATTTTGAGCATCCAGGGATTGCGGATGATGTTGCCGAGCGTGCGGGCAAAGGGCTCGATCACATTGCCCTGGCTGTCCTTGTAGTTGCGGTTGAGCTTGGGGCCGTCGTGCGTGATGCCGCAGAACTTTTCAACGTCCTCCACCGCGTAGTAGGACGGCACGCCCATGATGGCGCCCATCTCGTAGCGGCGGCCGTTGTAATGCGGGCTCCAGCACTTGCCGCCGACGCGGTCGTTGCGCTCGAAGATCACATAGTTCTCATAGCCCTTCTGCTCAAGATACATGCCGGCGGAGAGGCCCGCGGGGCCGCCGCCGATGATGGCGATGCGAATGTTCTTGTCCATGTTTTTCCTCCGTTAATCAGTTTTGGCTGTATAAATGCTCAGATATGGTCATTATACAACAGAGCGAAGGAAAATGCACTATATAATTTTGCGGAATTGTCGAAAAACAACCGTGCGCAGACGCCCGCGCAAGGAAAAGAAAAGTGCTTCCCATGCGGCGGGAACTGTGTTATATTGTAAAAGAAAACAAAAACCGGAGGTGTCCCGTGCGCTTTGACAGCTTTGAGCATCTGCTCAGCCACTTCGCGGAGACAAGCCCCGACGCTCCTGCGCTCCGCTATGAAACCGAAACGCTCAGTTTTTCGCAGCTGCTTGCGCACGTCCGCGCGCGCGCCGCGGAACTGAAGGAGGGAAAAAAGACCTGCCTGGGCCTGCTCTGCGACGGCAGTCTGGACAACGTGATCGAGATCTTCGCCGCAAACCTCGCCGGGCTGCAGCTCGTGCTGCTCGACTCCTCGCTGGAGGCGGAGGTCTTAAAGACGCTCATCCGCTACACCGACGTCGACGCCCTGTGGGGCGACGAGGAACTGAAGGAGGAGCTTGCGCTCTCCCTTATGGCGGGCGTGAAGGACGGAAAGGGAAAAATCCTCTTCTTTACCTCCGGCACGACCGAGCGCTCCAAGGCCGTCGTCCTCACGGATCACAGCCTGTGTCAGAGCGCGTGGAACGGATCGGAGAAGCTGCCGCTCTCGCCCGATGATACGCTCCTGTGCCTGCTGCCGCTCGGCCACGTTTTCGGCTTTGTCTGCGGCCTGCTCTGGGGCCTTAGCTGCGGGAGCTGCGTCGCGCTCGGCCGCGGGCAGCGTCATTATTTCGACGACTGCGGATTCTATCGTCCCACGGCCGTCTCCGTCGTGCCGATGCTGCTGGGCTTCCTTGTGAAAATGCGCTGCATCAACCCCGAGCTCAAGCTCGTGCTCGTTGGGGCTGGGGACTGCCCGGCTTCGCTGCTCGGCGCGGCGGGGCAGATGGGCCTGCGCGTCAGCTTCGGCTATGGTCTGACCGAGACAAGCTCCGGCGTCGCGATCTCGGTCAAGGGAGATCCCTATGCGATGGAGGTCTGCCCCGACGACACGATCACGATCGCCGACGACGGCGAGATCCTGATCGAAGCCCCCACCTGCATGATGCTGGGCTATTACAAGCGTCCCGACGCGACGCGCGAGGTGCTGCGCGACGGCGTGTTCCACACCGGCGACCTCGGGCGCTTCGATGAGAACGGCCTGCTGCACATCACGGGGCGCAAGAAGGACATGCTTGTGCTGCCCGACGGCACGAAGATCTTCCTGCCGGAGTATGAGTCGGCCATCATGCAGGCCCTGGGCCATACCGAGCTGGCCGTCACGCTGCGCGGCGAGCGGCCCATGCTGGTATTCTCCGGCGAGGGAGACGCCGCCGCCATCGGCGAAAAGCTGAGACCCTTGATGCGCACGCTGCCGCGCGGCCAGCAGATCGCCGAGATCCTTATGACGAACGAACCGCTGCCGAGGACGGCGACGGGAAAAATAAAACGCTGGGAGCTCCAGCAGAAAGTGAGTGCAAAAGCATGACCAGACAGGAAGTTCTCGACCAGACCATAAAAATCATCTGCGACTGCTTCCCCGACATGAGGGACGTCGACCTGCGGGAGGACACCGTCATCAACACCGAAACGGCCATCGACTCGATGGGCTTCGTGCTTGTGATCTGCAAGCTCGAGGCGCTCTTCAACGTGCGTATCCCCGAACGCCAGTGGAAGAAGCTGCAGACGCTCGGCGACGTCGTCGACGCGATCTATAAGCGCATCCCATGAGCGTTTTCCGTGAGGAGCTCCTGCTGCGGAGCAAGGACGTGGATATGTTCCGCCGCCTGCGCACGTCGGAGCTGTTCCGCCTGCTGCAGGAGGCGTCGATCCGCCACACCGAGCAGCTCGGCATGGGCCGTGACAAGACGCTGGACAAGGGGATCCTGTGGGTGCTGCTGATGCAGCGCGCCGAGATCGTGCGCATGCCGGAATACGACGAACGGATCGTGCTCAAAAGCTGGCCGGGGATGACCATGCACCTGCTCTTCCCGCGCTACTACAGCCTCGAGACCGCCTCCGGCGAGCCGCTTCTGAAGGCGAGCGCTCTGTGGAGTCTGGTGGATCAGAAAACGCGCAAGGTCGTCTTTCCCGAAAAATACGGCGTTGCCATCGAAGGCGTCGTCACCGGCGAGGAGATCGCCATGCCCGGCGCGGTGGCAAAGCGGGACTGCGGCTGCGAGCGGGACTTCACCGTTCCCTACAGCTTTGTCGATCTCAACGGCCACATGAACAACACCCGCTATTTCGACCTGGCCGAGGACAGCGTCGGCGCTGCCGCGGCGGGCAGGCTGCTGCGCGGCATCTCCGTGGAATACCAGAACGAGGCGCTGCTCGGCGAGAAGCTGCATCTGCACTGGAGCGGGGGAGAGGGAAGCGTCTATCTTTGCGGCGAGACGGAGCGGCCCGTTTTCCGCATGCAGCTCGACTATAATTGAAAAACCTGCCGATCAAAAAGATTGCCGGACAGCAAAGGCTGTCCGGCAATCTTTTTTTGCTTGATTAATCCGCGGCCAGGATCCAGTCTCCGGTATCCGCTTCGCCGTGAGCGTTCTCGCCCAGGACGGTCACGCTGCCGTCGGAAAGCACGAGCGCAAAATGCGTTCCGCCCGCGGCGATCGCCCGCACGCCCGTATAAGAGGAAAAGTCTATCGCGTCGCTTTCGCGGAAGAAGTGCGCGAGCACCCGGCCCTGCAGATCGAGCCCGAGGATCGCCGTACCGCTCGCGGAGACGGAGATCACGTCCTGCCATGCGGAGAGGTCGAAAGCGGAGCAGCGGAGGCTGCCGTCCGTCATCACGCCGGCGACGCAGCCGGTATTGACGGCAAGACAGACGCAGCCGCGCAGCGGCTCGGTGTTCTTCAGCTTCGGATAGGTCCATACCGTGCCGTCGGAGCGCAGCGCGGCCAGATTGTACGACCCGCCCGTCACGGCGGAAAGGCCGCCCCAGCTCTCGGGCTCCCGGTAATCGTAAAAGCCCGTGCACAGCAGCGTGCCGTCCTTCGTCAAACCGAAGGTGGCGTAATCCGCGGCCGCAACGGCCTTCACCTCCCGCCATTGGGATGTGTCGCACTGATGCTCGCTGCTGCGGCCCACGGCGCTCACCGTGCCGTCGCTGTGCAGCGCGACCGTGTGATAGGCGCCCGCCGCCACGGCCGTCACGTCATGGAGCGCGCCAACCTCGCACTGGCCGAAGCTGTTGTCCCCGCAGGCGAGGACGCCGCCGTCCGCGCGCAGACCGACGGTGTGGTAAAAGCCGACGGCGATCACGTCCTGCGGCAGCTTTTCGCGCGCCGCGCCGAGCGCCGCCATCTTCTCGCGCAGCTCCGGGCTCATGCCGCGAAAGGCGGAAAGCGCCTCCTCGTCGTCGGCCAGGCCGGTAGCCGCCTTGGCGATGCGCAGCAGCCGCGCCTCGGCGTCAAGGTAGCCTCCGAGCGTCTCGAACAGCGCCGCCGCCTCGCTCAGCTCGCCCGCGCTCTCCAGCGCAGCGGCGCGCTCATAGCGGCAGTCAAGCGCACGGTCGGCCGCGTCGCCGTAACCGCCGAGCGAGGAGAACAGCGCCTCGGCCTCCTCAAGCGAGCCGGCGGAAAGAAGCTCTTCGGCAAGGCGGTAGTCGCAAAGGCGCACCTTGTCCGCGCTGTCCTCCCAGCTGCCCGCCGCGGCGTACAGCTCGCGCGCCGCGTTCCAGTCGCCGCGCGCAAGCGCCTCCTCGGCGTCGAGGTAATCGCATTGCGTGAGATAACGCTCGGCCGCGGCCTCGTCGTCCACGCGGGCGATCATCCGGCGCGCCGCGGCGGTGTCGCCGCTTACCAGCAGCGCTTCGATCTTCTCAAGGCGCCGCTGCGGGACGCGTACGCGCAGCACGGAAGCGCCGTAGAGCGCCGCAAGGAACAGAACGGTCGCCGCCGCGATGAGCAGCAGCACGCTGCGCCGTATGGTTTTCTGTTCGTTGTCCATAAAGCTTCCTCAAAAACGGAAATAGATGAAAGGGTTGTAGCTCTGCCCGATCAGGAAGAGCAGCGAGGCGGCGAAGAGCAGCAGCGTCAGGATCAGGCCCAGCGTGTCGCGCAGCTTCTCCGACAGCCTTTCGGAGACATAGGGCACGACGGGAAGACTCAGCACGAAGGCGCCGAGCGCCCAGATTCCGTAGCTGCGCAGCACGGCGAGCGCGGCCGGGTCCGAAAGACCGGAGATCCCGACGCCGAAGAGGGCGACGAAGCCCTGAGTCATGGCGGACAGATCGGTATAGTAGAAGATCGGCCAGCTGAACGAGAGCATGACGTAAAACCACAGCCACTGCAGCAGCTTCGGCAGGCGCGTAAGCAGATCGCGCAGCAGAAAACGTTCGACGATCAGCAGCACGCAGAAATAGAGCCCCCAGAGAACGAAGTTCCAGGCCGCGCCGTGCCACAGGCCCGTCAGCGCCCAGACGACGATCATGTTCAGCACCGTGCGCGCCGTGCCGCGGCGATTGCCGCCGAGGGGGATGTATACATAGTCGCGGAAAAAGCTGCCCATCGAGATATGCCAGCGGCGCCAGAACTCGGTGATGGAGAGCGAGGCGAAGGGGAAACGGAAGTTTTCCTTGTAGCGGAAGCCGAGCGTCTGTCCCAATCCGATGGCCATGTCGGAGTAGGCGGAAAAGTCATAGTAGATCTGCAGGCTGTAGAGCAGCATCGACAGCCACGCGCCCAGAAGCGAAAGCGCCTCGCCGTTCCCCGCGAGGGTCATCTGCTCTATCGCCGCGCCGCAGACGTTGGCCAGCAGCACCTTCTTGGCAAGGCCCTTGATGAAGCGCTGCAGACCGGCGGTGAACTCGTCGGGCAGGATCCTTCTCTCCTCAAGCTGGTCGGCCACGTCCGCGTACTGCACGATCGGGCCGGCAATCAGCTGAGGAAAGCAGCTGATATACAGCAGCAGACGCAGCGGGCTCTCCAGCGCCGGGGCCTTTTTTCGGTAGACGTCCACCGTATAGGTCAGGATCTGGAAGGTGTAGAAGGAGATGCCGATCGGCAGGCGCTTGTCCGCCGTCGACCAGCTCAGACCGAGGAGCTTCGCCATGGAGTTCGCAAAAAAGGCGGAGTATTTGAAATAAAACAGGAAGCTCAGCGAAAAGACCACGCCGACGGCGAGGATCGCGCGGCGACGGCGCTCGTCCTCCGTACGCGTGAGCGCGCGGGCGCAAAAGAAGTTGGCGAAGGTCGAGACGAGCATCGCCAGGATCCACAGCGGCTCGCCCCAGCCGTAGAACAGCAGAGACATCGCCAGCAGCACGCCGTTGCGCCAGCGCGGAGAGCGGCCGACGAAGTACAGGATATAGAGCAGCGGCAGAAAGATCAGCAAAAATGTCAGGCTGGAAAAAACCATAAAAGAAACCTCGCAGGCAAGGATCGCGCGGGAGGAGAGGTCAATAGCTCATGTCGAGATAGGCCGACATGCGGGAGGAGATGGTGCCGTTGGCAAACAGATAGTTGTTGGTCCACATCATATAGATATCGTCCACCCCGTAGTGGGCGATATAGTCGCTGATGTTCGCGCCGGCGAGATAGACCGAATAGAAGTTGTCGCGCACGTCCGTGGAAATGATCTGATCATAGTAGGGGGCCATATAGGGGATGAAGGGGATCGTGAAGCAGTCTCCCATGACCAGCGCGTTTCGGCCGGTGTGGAAGCCGCCCTCGATCAGCCGCCAGGGACCCTTGTGTCCGCCGAGGAAGCCGACGTAGCCGCCCTCGTACATGGTGAAGACGCCGCGCTTGCGTTCGGTGATGTTGTTGAGAAAGTAGCTCTCCGCCGGAGAGATGGCGCTCATGATCTCGATGGTTTCGCGGTTGTAGCTCATTCCCGCAAGCTGCTCGGTGGAGTAGTCTTTGGCTTCATGGCGGAAGGAGAGCCAGTAGCGGTACTGGTCGTAGTCCGCGGGGGCAAGCCCTTGGGAAGAGATCAGCGCGTCAGCCGTGATGCTGGCCGCGATCGCGTGCCAGTGGTAGTCCTTCGTGGGATAGAGGGGCGAGGGAGCGTCGTTGAGATAGGGATCAAGGATGGCCAGGTCGTCCACGATCACCACGCCGTCGTCCACCAGAGGCTGCAGAACGTCCACCAGATCGGTGCCCCAGCCCACATACTTGGTCTTGCCGATGATGTTGTTGGCCACGTCCGCCACCTGGGGGGAGAGGAAATAAAGCCTGCCGTCCTCGGGAAGCTTGGCACGGTATCGGTTGAGGATCTCGGAAAGGGAGACCATGAAATCGGCCGGATAGGTGAAGATCACCTCGCGCTCGCCGTCGGCGCGAACGAGCCAGATGTGGACGTCCTCCACGTCGGCGGGGGCGACCGGCAGGGCTTCGTCCTCGGCGGAGGTCTCGGGGCCGGGCCCGCTCTGTGCTTCTTCCGCGGCGCGTCCTTCCTCCAAAAGCTGCTGGAAGGCGGCCTCCTGCTCCTCAAGGTCGTCCCATAGCGCATCTTCCATCTCGCCGGTGGCGGGGCCGTCGTCCGGGATGCGCACGAGATCCGTCACGGCGTCGGTAAAGGCGGCGGCGCCGTCGCGGAAGGGGAAAGCGTCGGAGAGATAGGTTTCAAAGCCGCTCATGAAGCTGCCGTCCGCCACGCTCTTTACCGAGAGCGCGGGGAACGCGGCGAGCATGCGGTTCTCCGACTCGGAGAGCCGCTCGCCCTTGTCGGGCGCAAGCAGCTCCGCCGCGCCGCAGAGAAGCAGCGTGAGCAGGCAGAGATATATACAGACGAATGAAAAGCGCTTTTTCAAAACAAGACCTCATTTCCCGCATACGGAAAAAACGTAATCGTAATTTTTAATATATCACAAACCGTCGAGCGAGGCAAGAAGCGGGCGGCTTTTTCGCCATGGGACGAACAAAGAAAAAACGAAGCGCCCCGCGCTTCGTTTTTTCGGAAAAAAGAGGCCCGCTTTTTCAGTCGGCGCAGAAATCGTCTATCTCCTTCTGCAGCAGGCGGAACACGTTCGCCAGCAGAAAGCCGTCGGCGACGGCGTGGTTGAGCCGCACGCTCACGGGCATCATCAGGCGGCCGTGCTCCTCGCGCCAGCGGCCCCAGTTGACGATCGGCGCGAAGTAAAGATAGCCGTCCGGCAGCTCGACATGCAGCGCGTCGTAGGACAGCCACGGGATATACGAGGCGTCGAACCAGTTCGGGTGTCCCGCGGCGTCAAGGGCGTATTCGCGCGTCTGCTTCGCGCGCTCGAGATCCTCCGCCGCGGCGCGGTAGAAAGAGGCGTAGTCCGCACAGTAGCGCGTATACACCGGCGTGCAGGTCTCGGTGTCCTCGTGAAAGAGGTACTGCGTGGGGTGGATGACGTCGTAGCAGATCAGCTCCTCCGTCTGCCAGAGCCAACCCATCCGGTAATCCTCGCGCGAGTTGAGCGTTTTCGCGAGCAGATACAGAAAGTTGAGGGAAAACTTCGTCCCGCTCGCTTTGGAATATGCCGCAAGCGCCGTTACGTCGAGCCGCGCGGTCATGGACATCGAACACTTGCAGTCCTCGGAAAAGTGGCGGAAGACGCCGCTGCGGTAATATGTGCTTTTGTCGATCACCCGGTAATTGTCCATCATGCGATCCTCCCAAGGATGTTTTCTCAAAGCTGCCGACAGAACGCCTTCATCGGCGGCGGCAGATCGGCGCGCAGAGCGCCCGCTGCGGGTCAATCCATTCTGTCGCCGTTCCCGTACACCTCGCAGAAGCGTGCCGCGAAGGAGGGCGTCTGCCCGCAGATGTACAGATGCGCGGTGTCGCCGACGGAGGCGGCCCGGAAGGACGCGATCCCCGGCCGCCGCTCCTCTGTATAGATCGTCGTCACGGAGCTCGGCGCCATGGAAAGACCATGCCACAGCACCATGGGCGACACGTTCATCAGGCGGCTCATCAGCACGCAGGTGACGCCGAAATGACAGAAGAACGCCAGCGTTTCGCTTCCGGCGCGCTCGACGCGGTAGCACAGTCCGTCGCGGACATAGCCGCGGCGGGCGAGAAGCCGCTCAAACTCGCCGATCACGTCGTCATAGGCGCTTTTCAGGTCCATCTCGGCAAAAACCGGGTGCTCGTACCAGTGCTCCCGGTCCAGCAGAACGGGGTCCTTCAGCCAGTCCTGCGGGAGCCAGTCCCAAGGCACATAGCTCAGCTCGCCGGCCTTGTCGGGACGATGGACGCGGATCGCGAATTCCCGCAGCCAGTCGCACTCCACCGCGGTCCGCCCCGCCCTTTCCAGCGTCGGCCGCGCCGTTTCCAGCGCCCGGCCCATGGTGGAGACAAAGTATTCCGAAATATCCATCGGCGCGATGCGTGCGGCGAGAAGCTCCGCCTCACGCCGCCCCGTTTCCGTCAAGCCGTCCACGGCGTAGTCCGGATCGCCGTGACGAATAAAAAGCAGCCTCATGGATGATCGCTTCCTTCGGTCGTTGTGAATCGTTTTGATCAGCAGTTTTTCCTGCGTTGATCGGCAAACCGCATGTGCGGAGACTGATCTTCGAGAATGAGTATACTCAAATAAGCGCACAAATCAATAGCCCGCACGGAAAAAGCTGCTCCCGGTCAAAGGTCATGCAAGAAAAAAGCCTGATGAGAAACAAAAACGGCTTGCCCGGACGGGCAAGCCGTTTTTTATGAAAGACTGCGCTGATAGTTCAAAAGAAAACGCTGTTTTCCGGAGAGGCTTCCGAAAACCGGGCAGTTCTCCCGTACAGGGGATTTGACCCGGGATCCGAGCTCAGCTTCCTCTTTTTTCTTCGTTTTTTCCGCGCCGATCAATCAGCCGACGGCAGGTTGTAATCCTTGCCAAGCTTGATGCGGTTGTAGATCACGCGAACGATCATGATGACCGTGACGCCAAGGCCGACCCAGCCGGAGATGACCCAGACGTAGTTCATGATGATGTCGTAGGGGACCAGCATCGCGACGATGAAGCCGATCACCGTGCCGGCGACGACGAGCACTTTGTATTTGGTCGTGCCGTCTTTCGCGAACGGGGAGATCGAGGACCAGAGCAGCGGGCAGGTCGTGGTGTAGAGCGCCGCGAATATCATGATGGCGTAGACCGAGCCAAAGCCCTTGAAGGTCTGGCTGGCGACATAGAGGAAGGGGACGTCCAGCTCCGCGACCTTGGTGATGTTCGCGACCATCGCAAGGCCCATGACGACCTCGGCCGCGCCGACCAGAAGGTTGCCGATGGACTGGCCGACCATCAGGCTCTTCATATTGTGCTCCTGCTTGAGTTCAACGGCAAAGTTCGGATACCAGAGGATCGTGCTGGTGGCCAGGATGATGCCGGCGATGAGCCAACTGTTGGAGGCCTTCATATGCTCAATCTCGCCGGAGGCGACCAGCTTCGCGCCTTCACTCAACTCACCGCTCGCAGCGCCCTTGACGACTGCGATCAGAGAGATTCCCAGCGCAATGAGGATCAGAACGGGACCGATCTTGCTGATGATATTGACGATATTCTTCAGACCGAACAGGCTGGTGATGCAGCAGATGCCCGCGATGATGGCCGCGCCGACCCACAGCGGGGCCCCGTACTGCTCGTTAAGAGCGGAAGCTGCGCCGGAGTACATAACGATGACGCACATATAGAGGTAGAAGATGTAGAAATAGTTGATAACGGTTCCGAGCCCGTTGCCCAGATAGTACTTGAGGACCTGTTCGCCGTTGGTGAGGCCGAATCGCTCGGATGCATAGGCAAAGCAGTAGATGCCGATGGCCATGGTGGCCGCGAACGCAAGGCCGGCCCCGATGGACCACCAGCCGAAGACGGAGAAGTACTGCATGACTTCCTGCCCGGTGGCAAAGCCGGTGCCGATGTTGAAGGCGAGGATGGCTCCCATGACGGTGAAGACCGACTTCCAGTTGATTTTTTTCTTCATTTCGTTCTCCTTCTGTTTTTTTATTATTGAATGATACGTTTACGTTCTCAGTCGTCCATGGCGGCGAGGGCCTGCTGAAGATCCGCGATCAGGTCGCGGCTGTCCTCCGCGCCGACGGAGATCCGGACCAGGCCTACCGCCAGTCCCATACGGTCCAGGTCCTCGTCGGAGAAGTTGTTGGCAAAGGCGGTCCTGGGATGCGTGAACGTGGTACGGATGCCGCCCAGTGTCCCGAGATAGCAGATCAGCTTCAGGTTCTTCATGAATTTGGCGACCTTTTCATGGTCGTCCTCCAGACGGAAGCTCAGCATGGCGCCGTAGCCGTAGTCCGTATCAAAGCTGCGGGAAGCCAGCTCGTGCTGTGGGTGATCCGGCAGGCTCGGGTGGTAAACCGCCTTCACGTGCGGATCCTGCGCCAAAGCCTGTGCGATCTTGATGGCGTTCTGATTCTGTGCCCGGACTCTCATGCTCATGGTCTTTACGGAGCGGAGCGTCATCCACGCGCTGACTGGATCCAGGCAGCAGCCCAGCAGCAGATAGATCGGGTTGATCCGGTCGATCAACTCCGCGGAGGCTGTCACGCAGCCGCCCGTGAGGTCGCTGTGTCCGCCGAAATACTTGGTCATGCTGTGCAGGACCACGTCGGCGCCATGCTCCAGCGGACGGTAGACGAAAGGCGTGGTAAAAGTGCTGTCCACCACCGTGAGGATGCCGTTTTCTCTGGCGATCGCCGCGACCGCGTCCAGATCCGTGACCAGAGTCAGCGGGTTGGCAATGATCTCGGTATAGAACATTTTTGTGTTCTGCCGTACAGCCTTTCTTACCTCTTCGGGATTTGTGAAATCCGTAAAGGTAACTTCGATGCCAAACCCGGGAAGGACCCACTCGGCAAGTTCAACCGTTTCGCCGTAAATGGCTTTGTTCATCACGACGTGATCTCCGTTCTTCAGCAGAGACAGAAGAACAGTGGAGATGGCCGCCATGCCGGAAGAGCAGATCAGAGTTTTCTCTCCCTTCTCCAGAAAAGAGATCGCCGCTCCGAGCTCATCCCGGTTGGGATTGGCCGATCTGTTGTAATAGTATCGGCCGCCTTTGTCCGCAAAGAGATAGTCGTCCATGTCGTCGAGGATATATGCGCTTGCCGGATAGATTGCCGGCGTTTCAGGGTTTCTGATGATGCCCTGCGGTGTAGTCCCCCGGTAGAGCACCTCGGTGTCGAGTTTGTAGGTCATGCGTTCCTCCTCCTGTGTTTTTGTAGATGATTTTCGCTTTTCTGCTCATGGGTAAGCGCGAAGGTGTCTTTCTCCCTTTTGGCTGCAGCTGATAATGATTCCTGATTCAATCGTAAAAGATATAGGTAGTACAATGTCAAGAAAAAAACAAAAAAACAATTACACAAATTAACGACGCGTCTTTTGGACATTTCAACAACAAAAACAGCGCCGCTCCGGGCAATAACCCCTTAGCAGCGCTGCTTTTGCTGAATCAGATCGTCTTTTTCGGAAGCATGCCAAAAAAGACTGTCGGCGGCGAAATTTGAAAACCTTATAACTGGAATAAAGTATTTTGATTGTCAGACCATGATCTGCACTTCATACATGGCGTCGGACCAGTCTACCAGATTATCTTCAAACTCAAGCGCCAAGATCGTATCTTGGTGAGCCAGCCCGGAAAAACAGGCTTTGAGATCACCCGTGTTCCAGCATTCCTTCAGAATGGGAGTGCGGAAACAGACAAAATCTCCCTCCGGGATCACCTGAATATCCCGGCAAATATGGTCGGGCCGGGATTTTGTAAAGATAAAATAGCTGCTTGGCCGAAATTCTTGCCGGAGAAGATCTTCCATATGGATTCGGTAGCCGTACTGTCTACGGAAAGGTAGCTCGCTGTAGGGCGGTTTTCCCTTTTTCTCGGCCAGACGGATTTCCATATCGCCGAGCGGCTCTTCCGGGGTGCAGGGCACTTCCAGCACATAGCGTTCCGGCAGATGGACGCGATAGAAACCGGAGCTTTTTCCGTTCATTTCGGAAAACTGGAAATAATGTATGTACCAATCGATATCCTTGATCTGCTCGACAGTTTGATTGATCTGCTCAAGCAGCGCTTCCTTCCTGGCGGCCAGCCGGGGCAGCAAGGTTTTCACGGTCCCATCCTGTATGATGACCCCGATCTCTTCCAGCGAGAGCCCGAAACCCTGCAGATATTTGATGCGGTCAATCACGTGGAACTGGGTATACGAATAGTAGCGATATCCCGTCTGATCATTGATACGGACGGGCTTGAGGATGTTTTCCTTGTCATAATAGCGCAGCGTCTGGGTCGATACGCCCAGCAAATTTGCCGTTTCGCCGATGGAATAATATTCTTTCATACCGCAATCACACCAACAATCAATATTGTTTGCTTTGGAATGGATGACGAGAGCTCGACAACACAACACCCCAAAAACACATTTCAGTAGATTTCTACCCACAAAAATTGCGCATTTCAATATCTATTTTACTCAAAAACACACATAAATCAATAGCGCGGAAAAGATGCGCGAAAAAGGGAACAAAAAAAGCAGCCCATCCTTTCGGACGGACTGCTTTCCTTTTGGCAGCGGGAGAAGGATTCGAAGAGAAAGGCAGATCTGCATTGAACTTTTTTATCTGCAAAAGCAAGTAAATTATAAAAAAACGTCGATTTTCCCAACCTGTCAACAAGTAAAAAATGTTTATTTGCGTTCCCGTAAGGGTAGCGGTAAGGGTAAAATTACAGGAGGAAAAACATGAAAAACACAACGTTTGAAAGCATCGGAGGAACCTACAAAATGACCAATGACTGTCTGATTCCTGAACTGAGTATAGCAGAAACAGCCCCTCTCGGCAAGTGGGGACTGCTGCGCAAGCATTACCTGATGGATAACCATAAAGCGCTTTATTCCAGTTGGATGCTCACCGGCGAACTGGACCAGCATCTGGCTCAGGTTGAACAGGAGGCTCAGAAACGCTTTGATCAGATCGTGGTGCAGCTCTCGGTGCAGCGGGGAATCACAGAGAAACTGAAAGCCGAAGATCAGCTCCGCTGGATTCGGGAAACAAATGCCGCGCGGGCCACTGCAGAGGAAATGGTTTTGGAAGAGTTCATTTACACGCTGGAAGGGAGAAAGGAGAAACCAAAGGGAATCAAGCCGCAGTTTAGCTCATTTGACGATCTGCCGGCTGTTCTTAATGCAAATCAGTTAGGTGCAGCGCTTAATATTTCTCGCGCGAACGCATATCGCCTGATGCGCAGCGCCGACTTTCCGACTTTGCAGATCGGTCATCGCATGCTTGTAAGACGGGAGCGTCTTCTGGAGTGGATCAAGGAACAGGAGAAGACATGATTCTCTTGACAAATCCTCCGTCGATTAAAGATTAAGATTATAAGGGAGTGATACTATGAACGCCCCAACTATTGATAAATTGCTCCGTTGCTTTGACCGCGGGTATCTGAACCCGGCGACACCGACAGAACAGATCAAAGCTGCTATGGAGCCGTTGTTTTCGGTGCTCGAACCCCTTGCACCCTTAAAGAGCAACAACGATGCGAAAGCCATTTGGATCAAAATACCGCGAGGCGATATCAGCGAATACGACAGCTATGAGGACAAGCTTGAAGCCGGCGAGGTTGACACCTACAAGGAATACGAAGCCCGCTGGCAGGAGGATTACCCGGACGGATATAAGTGGTATGAGTTGATCATTGCAGAACACTTCAACAAAAACGGCACACTTGCCTTTCGTGCCGTTGGGCTTGGAAATGTGACGATCATCAGCGCTATCATGGATAAGGACACTCCCGAGTATAACCGCGCTGAAGATGCTGCGGTGGAACTCTGCGAGTACCTGACAGCCGCCGCAAAGGAAGCTATCGAAAAGCTGCGCGACGGAAGCTACAACGCAGAGGTAAATGCAAATCTTCCATATCAGTTCAAGACCGGCGTGATCCACAGATCTAAGCTATGGGAAAAAGAGCCGGCACAAAAGGAATTTGATTTGGAAGGTCTGTCTTCCAAAACGCTGTCAACCTTCAAGAACCTGCTTTCTTCCGGACGCAACGATGAAACCGCAATCGGGCGTTTGAATACCATGACTGCCAATGACTTTTTCCGCGCCTGTGCTATCGGCTATAAAGCCTGCGGTTATGACGATGCGGAGCTTGCCCCGGTCGACCAGTATTTCGCCCACGCAGACGGACGGGATGAGGGACTGTCAGGGAGAGGCTTTGGCCTGAATGCCGGTCCCGGCATCGACTTTGACGATCCTGCAGCGTGGGAGGATTGGTATTTCCATCGTGAGCAACGCGGAGGCCATCCCTGGGAAGTCATCGGAGGAGGGAACAGCACCCATGTCGACCTCGCGGTATGTCATGATCGGCAGACCCTGGATTGGAAGGTGCGGTGCGGCAAAATGACCGAGGAAGAAGCGGCCGCACATCCTTGCGGTTACTATTTCCTGGTTGCCGGAAAGCACCGAGCAAAAGAAGCAGTTGCATTCTACACGGCACTCAGCGCAGCCGAGATGCCTGTCATTCTCCGTGATGCGGAAGAGATCCTTGCCCGATTCGAGGGGACAGACTATGTCGGTATCGTTCCGCATTCTGTGATCCCGAAATACTGCGAGGGCATGTTTCCCGAAAAGTACGGCCCGGTCATCGACTTTATGCACGTATACGAGGAAGAGATTGGGCTTTACGGAGATCAAATCGAATGGCTCCCCCTGGAGGAAGCAAAGCTGACATAGAAAAACTGTGAACATGAAACGGGCACCCGGAAAATTGTTGGAATCAACGGTTTTCCGGGTGCTTTTTGCATTGGATTATGCCCTCGCGTTTGGGATTCCTAAACAAAATGCTTTTCCACGATTTCGTTTAACTGGCTTGCTATTTCCTTAAACTCACAGTTGAGATTAAGAGTTTTCACACTGATTCTGTTACCGCTCATCTGATAGCTGTTGTCGGGCTGGACGGCCTCATCGGTTGCCGCATACAAAAGCATGCCGGATACTGTATGAGGTTGGTCTCCAAACTCCGAATCTTTGTTCTTAACGTAGGTGAATATCTGATATAGATTGCCTGAGTGAAGAGTCCGGATATCATACTGCGCCTGCGTGGTATGTGCGTAGTATTTTGCATCGATGATAAGAACCGTATCGCCACGTGTAAGCATGATATCCGTCTGCATAACCGGCAGCATATCCTTGATGCTATCATCCAGTGCCCATGGGATCTGAGAGGCAGAGACGGAAAGCTGCGGAAATTCCTTGCGGTAATATTCAAGGATGAATTTCTCATATAGACGGCACATGCGCTGTTCGTCCAGAAAAACCATCAGACGGGTAGTGCCGTCCGTATTGGTTTGCAGAAGCCCCTTTATGACCAGATAGCAGATGGAGATGAGCAACCGATATGTCTGGTTGTTCCGGTTGTACTGTATCTTCCAGTTGATGGTGTGCACGTCAAGAAGATCAACGTTACCGAAATAGACCAGTAGCTTTCGCAGCTCCTTTTTCCGTGCCTTGGCAATATCTGCGTGCAGCAGAAGCTCCATGGTCGATTTGATGATTCGATTCATGTAGGAGTTTTCCGAAAAATCATCGTACGAACATACGAGCTGCCTTTTTAGTAGACTCCTCGTTTTGACCGATTCCGAGATTTCGATCCGCCCACGTAATGACGACAGTGATTCCGATTTCTCTATGTACTCCCGTCCAAGTCCACGTTTCAGCTGCAGGGAGACGCCCTTGGAAAGGATAGCAGCACATAGTTCTGCCACGTTATCAAATTTTTCCGTCTCGATGTTCTTATATCCCTGCTCACTCAAAACCTGGAAGGCATACGAGAGCATATAGTAGATGTTCCGGATCGGTATCACTTGATCGCACTCCTCAAATTGCTGACCCAGTCTTTTACCTTGATAGGTTCATCAAACCAGTATTCCTTCAAAAGCGGGATCAGCTCATACTCCACTATGCCGGACAGTGCCTGATCCGTGGTCTTTTTCAGATTGCAGAAGTAGCTGTGCCCTATGCAGAAGCCCTCTCCGAGAGCTTCGTCTGCCGCGATTGCGGCATTCAGGTTCTCAACGCAGTTGATGAGCCGGTCAAACTTTTCGCTTGAAAGACCCATCCTATACTCTCTGAAACCATCCGTATTAAACCCCGGCTTCATTTCAAAGAACGCAAAACGTCTGCGCAGTGCATAGTCCAGCATGGCCAGACTACGGTCAGCTGTGTTCATCATGCCGATGATATACACATTGCTCGGTACGGAAAACTTCTCATCGGAGTACAGCAGCTGCAGCTCGACGCCGCGTTTGTCACTCTCGATCAGCATGAACAGTTCGCCAAAAATCTTGCTCAGATTGCCGCGGTTGATCTCGTCAATGATGAAGAAGTATTCGTTTTCACTGTCGATTTCTGCCTGCTTGCAGAAGTTGTAGAACGCACCGCGCTTGAGTTCAAAGCCCGACTCTGACGGACGGAAGCCCATGATGAAATCTTCGTAGGAATAGCTCTGGTGGAACTGCACCATCATGACACGATTCGGATCTTTTTCGCCCATCATGGAATATGCCAGGCGCTTTGCCGCAAAAGTCTTGCCTACACCCGGAGCACCTTGCAAAATAACATTCTTCTTGTTCCGAATAAGGCCAACCAGTGTTTCGTAGCTCCCCTCATCCATAAAGACCTCCGCGAGGAAGTCCTCGGCATCATAGGCGGGATACTCGAAAACCTGCTCTTCAATGTCATCGATCGTATCGCTTTCAAAGAGAGCGTTCAACTGCGCCACATAATCCGTGTATGGCGTAATATCTGTCAATACTTTCATGACCGCCTGTCCGGGATGCGGCCATTCACCTTTATGTGTCCACTTCACTTTCCGGATATTCTTATACTGCTGGCGAGAGGTATCGAACACATATCCGGATTCTACAACACCTCGACCAACAATAAGATGCATTCCCTTTTTAGCAAATACAATGTCGCCGGGCTTCATTTCGTTTACGAATTGCCACGTTGCGTGTGCAGCGTTCATATAAGAAAGAGTGGGGTCAATCTCTTCCTTCATGGCCTGCTTCATCTCGTCCTTGCTGCAATACTTGGTAAGTTCTCCGATTTCATCCCAGCCGATCGCCATGATCCCTTTTTGATAGCACTCGTCCCAGATGGAAGCCCCGTTACCGGGAGAGTAGAGCCAATAGCGTTTTGTTTCAAGATCTTCATCCGCTACGGCAGCACCTTTTGCCGGCTCATCGGTTTGCGCAGCGTCATCGCTCATTCCGCTGCCGACATAGATGATCGTCTGCGCCAACAAATGAAATTCAGGATCGCTATAGCAGTCCGTCTCATTGCCAACTCGTTCGCGCTGCATCTGTTGCAGTTCGGTATCTGCTTTGATCTCTTCCAGGACAGCTTGGCACATCCGAGCGTAGTTATCGTACTTTCTGACCTCAGAGTCTTTTTCTTGACTGGTCTCTTTGAAGTCAATCAGTTTCCGAAAGCCGGTGTACATCCTGTATTTGAACAGGAAATATGTCTCCGGGTATCTGAAGGAAAGGTACACGCAAAGCGCTCGGAGGTCTTGATAGTGATTCTTTGCCTTTTCGGGTTCTGCTGTGTTTTTACGGAACTCTTCCAACAGTTCTTCACAGCCCGTTCTGAACGGCTGGAGCCGATCTACCAAAGGCAGATTCTCATTGTAAAGCAGGCGGAACAGACTGCGCATCTTCTCGGGATCTTGCTGCGCAAGGACGCAAAGCATCTTGTTCGCGTAGTACATGCCTCCCTGAAGCAGATTATAGGTTTGGCTGAAAGACTCTTTCAGCATAGCTGCAAAGTCCTCTGCCTCAATGTTCCAGTTCTTCTGAAAATGCTGTACTGCGACCCATTTGTATTTCTCGTCTTCCCAATACTTGGTGAAATCACTCTTATAACGTGCAAGGACTTCTCGAATAGTCATGTTCGGCGGCTCCTTTTCCATGTCTTAATCAGTTTATTATTTCGTAATGTTCAAAATCGTTTTGCTCCCCGTGGCAGTATCCGTAATACCAGCATTCATAAGGTCTTGTGCATTGAACGCCCGGCTTTATCTCTATTTCCTCCAGCTGCTTCTGCATTCGGTTCAAATCCCAAATGTGATCGTTGATCCACTTATAAAGCCGTTTGACTTCGCTTGTCACATCAACGGGTACGAAAGGATCGTTTTCGTCTGGGCCGTGAATCACGATGAAAACATGGCCGAGCTTAACCTTGCAGCGGCTGATGATGTAGTACTGAAAGGCCGCGTCCTTGATGAACTGCGGATAAACATCGGGCGAGTTTTTGACTTCATAGAAATCGTACCCGTCTTCCGTTTTTCGCAGAATATCGACTGCGCAGTAATTGTTGTAATTGGAAAAGGCCGCCTCACATATGACAGGCGTTCCGGCTTCCATGTGCTCCTGTGTTTTTTGCACCATCGCCTTGGTATCGGGAATATGTGTGCCGGGAAGATACACTGTCATTTCCTCATAGGGCCCGAACATCCCCATCGCGCGATCCCCGAAATCATTTCCCGCGTCGAGACGGCGCTGCACCTCCGGCGGGATGACTTTCAGCTTCGGCTTATGCTTGTCCAGCCAGAGCATCTTGGGGCACTGCATGCCGCGCATGAAATCTGTTTTTGTTATCCCCATGATAAACCTCGATTTTCCCGTAGTCTTTATGCCGCTATAGCGTTTGCATTGACCTGATCAATCACCTTACGAATCGCCATCCAGATAGACAGATCGGTGAAGACCTCCACAATGCTGCCCTGATCCGTGAAGGGCGTCTCCTGCAGGACGGACAGATCCTTCATCATGCCGTTGTGGACGATGTACTCCACGATCTGATTGACAAAATAGATCTGCCGGCTGTCGAGATTCGTATCGTTCAGGAACTCCGAAAAGGCTGCCTTGGCGGCGTTCATGTCGAGACCGACAATTTCACGCACGAACTCACCCAAAGGCTTGGCGCCGTACTCGGCTTCGTACTCCTGCTTGGTGCCGACCTCGCTCCAAAGGATGCCCTCCAGCACCTTGACGTCAGCTTCGGTCAGCGGGACGTTGCCCTTGAGCTTGGCAATCACGGCATTGTCCTGATGCTGCCGCACGTAGAACTCCGCCTTGGCCTTGTAGTTCTTCAGATCGTCGTTTTCCAGCTCCGATTCCTTCCACTCCATGGAGAGAATCTCGTCGTCGAAATCGGTGTCATAGCGGATCTTGACCTGAGGGATGTACTTGATCAGATCCCGCAGGCTCTCGCGGATGTGCTCAAACTCGTTGATGCCCGCGTTGTCCAGATAATCCGTGTGCAGGATCTTGTCGATCAGCTCTGCCTCGGCCATGATCTCCGGGATATTGGCGACGCTCGCCACCGCAGCGACCTTCTTAATGAGGTCGTGCCGCGCGCGGCTGTATTTCTTTCCGGCGAGGTACGCCAGCTCGATGCCGTAGAGCAGGGCGTCAAAGCGCAAGGCCTTGGCATCGTAATGCTCCGGCTCAATCAGCGGAGCCAGCTCCTGCCCCATGAGCAGCGTGTCCTCATAGGTGAGGGCGTTGTAGTTATCGGGATTGGAATAGAGATCTACATATTTCAGATGCTGCTTGACGGCAAAGTTGTCGCGGTTCAGCTCCCGCACTTTCTCCACCATGTCGTCCACCAGCGATCTACGGAAGGCGATCAGCTCAGGCGTCTGATACGCCAGATCCTGAAGCTTGAAAGCAATCTGCGCCTTGAGGTGGAAGATGGCCCCGGACAGGGCGATCATGTTGGCGGTGGGCTTGCCCTTGTTCATGCGGAAGAACTCAAAGTTGCCGCAGAAGTCGAAGATATAGAACTTGTCCTTATCGGCGCCGTCGAGCAGCCCCGGGCAGAGGCGCGTGCCGCGGCCGATCATCTGCCAGAACTTGGCCTTGCTCATGACCTTCTTGAAGAAGACCAGGTTCAGCACCTCCGGCACGTCAATGCCGGTGTCCAGCATGTCCACGGAGATTGCGATCTGCGGCAGTTTGTTCGGCTCGGAGAACTCGTCGATGGCGCTCTGGGCGTAGGTCATATAGTTGTCGATGACCTTGGCCCAGCCGACAAGATGGGGGTACTCTTTCCCAAAAACCTCAAGGATCTTTTCGGCGTGGGTGTGGTTCTTGGCGAAGATGATCGTCTTGCCGATCTTGTTGCCGTAGTCGATCTTGATGCCGTGGGTCATGAGAACGTTCAGCACTTCACGGATCGTATCTTCGTTGAAGATCCACTCGTTGAGGGCGGAGGAGGCGATGCTCTCCGGCAGCTCGCCGTTTTGATCTTCAAAGGTGTCCTCGTAGATCTGCTTTTCTTCCTCGGGCAGATCGTCGTACACGATGCCCTGCTGGATGAATTTCAGCGTCGTCTCGACGGACAGAAAATCCACCAGATAGCCATCCTGCACCGCCTGCGCCGGCTCATAGCCGTAGGTGGGCACGCCGCTCTCCAACTCAAAGACTTCGTAGGTATTCTTGTCGATCTCGTCCTTGGGCGTGGCGGTGAGGCCCACCAGCGGCGCGTCGAAGTAAGTAAAGATATCCTTGTATTTGTTGTAGATCGAGCGGTGCGCCTCGTCGCAGATCACCAGATCGAAGTGCCCGACGGAGAAGAGCTTGCCCTCCTCATCCTGCACGGTGTCGATGCAGTTCATCATGGTCTGATAGGTGGAGAACACGCCGCGCGCCTCGTAGTTGTCTTTCTCCTCGCAGAGGTTGGTCACCGAGAGATCGGGCAGGAGGTTGACGAAATTGCGCTTGGCCTGCGTGACGAGGGAGTTGCGGTCGGCGAGGAAGAGGACGTTCTTGATCCAGCCCTGATCCATCAGCACCTTGACGAGCGCGATGACCGTGCGTGTCTTGCCGGAGCCGGTAGCCATGACCAGCAGCGCCTTGCGGCGGTTCTTCTGCCCAAAGCTGTCGCAGACTGCCTTGATGGCCGCCTCCTGGTAATAGCGTCCGGCGATCTTCTTATCCACCACGATGTTCTTGAGACTGCTCCGTGTGCGCTGGAGGTTGAAGAGCTTTTCGAGGTCCCGCTTGGAATAGATCGCCGCGACCCGGCGCTCCGGGTACTGGTTGTCCACAATGCGGGTCTCAAAGCCGTTGGTAAGGAACACCACTGGGCGGCGGCCCTGCTGCTTCTCAATCAGGTCGGCATAGAGCTTGGCCTGCTGGCGGCCCTTGGCCACGTCCACACAGGTGCGCTTGGCCTCGATCACGGCCAGCACGCGCCCGTCGTCCCCCATCAGCACATAGTCGGCAAAGCCGACCTCGGACTTGTTAGGCATGCCGGGAATCTCGTATTCGTTGATCCAGTTCTTACCCTCGACCCAGCCCGCGTCCTCCAGCATGGCGTCGATGTATAGCTTGCGGGTCTTGTATTCGGAGAGCTCCAGGGGCTTTGGCACATAGCTCTGCTGCTGCTCCTCGCGCCGGGCGGTGAGCTCGGCCTTGAGCGCGGCGTTCTCAGCCATGAGGGCCGCGAGGTCGATCTCTTCCGCGCCTACTCCCTTAGCAGGGGAGTCCCCTCCGGAGGAATTCTTCTCGTCCGCTTGAATGGGGTTCAAGAGCGCCGGATCAAACGCCTGTTCCTGGTAGTTCTCCCCGTAGCAGTAGGCCACGAAGTCCAGGAATATGTAGAGGTTTTCCAGACACAGCGCGGCCTGCTCACGGGTAACCTTGCTTCCAGCATGGGCGGCGGTGTTGCCGAGCTTGCGGATGAAGTGCATGCGGCGCAGGAGATTGTCATCCACCACGTCTCGGAACTCGTCTGTGCTCATGAGGCTGACCAGCTTGTCGTCCCAGGGCAGCACAAGCTCACCGTCCACGGAATACATCCATTTGACGGCAAACTCCATCGCCCTGCGGCAGTTGAGAACGCAGGCCGCGGGATCGATATTCAAAATCTTCTCCGCCGAGACCGCGACCTCCGCAAAGGAGGCGAATTTGGCCTCGGAGAGGAATATGTCAAAGTTGGTCATGGGATTGTCACCCCCAATTAAAAGTTGAATCCGTTGTTGCCGTAAGCATAATACATGTGCATATATACCTTGCTTTGTTTCAACTCTACAAAATCTTCCAGCTCCCAGGCATCTGCACTCAACTCAAAAATCAATAGTTTTTCATCATAGATCGTACAAAGGAATGTATCGAAACCCGGAGCTACAGTTTCCCTATAGACAATTATGTTGGATAGATCTTCATTAAACGCTTCGGATATGCTTTTACAACCATCTTCAAACGTATGCATGTCAGAAAACGACAACGTATAGGGGTAGAACAAAAGTAGATTTTTCTTCACTCTAAGAGATTTCAAAATAATTGAAATCTCTTTTTCAACATCTCCGTCCGGAGCATCCGCTACTCTGCTTAAGTCCTCTATGGAACACGGCCTTAATGCTGCTACGGTACGAAAGCACCTAAATGGTTCCCCTGCTGGCCACCTTCCCGTTCCGAATCCAATCACTCCATCTATATATTTTGTGATTCTATTACTGGTTTCTTTTAAACCATGTAGCCTTGATCTAGTAGCAAAGAGCTTGTAATCAATGGAATAGTTTTCAGAAACTGCATCACATTCTCCATGCTCTTGGTGCTCTACCCATTTGAAAGGAGCCCCCTTTGATTTCTGCATAAAAAACGTAGAATGATTTAGCAACTCCGTTAGATATCGCTCATAATTGCACTCCGGTTCATCATTTACATAGTTCCGGATTATAAATGGGGCATCAAGTATCTTTTCGCGTAGTGATTCATCAATCATTGTTGCACTCCTAAATGTATTATGCCTGTGTCTGGAATTCAACAGATAAGTCTATAACTGCAAAGCTCAACGCCGTCTCGGGTGGGAATGCTATTAAGGGCTCAGCTCTTCTTTTGCCAAATCATGTAGCACTTCGGCAAAATGATCAAGAAATATTATATCTACACTTATTTTCTTCTTATGCTCAAAGTAATAACGCCAGCCTTCAAAAATACTATCGCCTTCTTTAAGGCTTTCGTAAAACGAATCTGAGCCTTTGAAGTATGGGTGATTCAGTATTCTGTCTTTTTGCGCGACAGATAACTGTGAAAACAGGTCAGACCATTTATGGCCCCAAGAGGCAGAATCGCCATCTGACAATAGCGATTTTAGAAACAGCTCACAAGTAAGAGCAACATTGACAATATAAGGGACAAACCAGGCGCCAGAATCATTCTCATCAAAAATGTCCTCAGGGAGCATCTTACAGGCAGATTCATAAAAAGCCTCGCCAGTATAAAATGCTTCATTTTTGTACATAGCTTAACTCTCCCACATTTGTAACAAAAAAACGTATATCATGCAAGCAAGCCATATTGAATGAGAAAATCAACCGTTTTGCGAAAGATCCTCTAAATGGCAAATCTTGATAATGTGACATGGACGTCATTCATATTGCTTCATGTTGTCTAGCAATTGCCCATTCATCAAAATAATGTTTTCTCCATCGACATAATGGTAAATAGAAGCAATTATTACCTGATTATCTGGAAAATCTCTTTGCAATATTAGCATCATTTTCTTTATATTCTTATTATCTATTTCTTTGCCTTTAGGTGAATCAAGAAGAATTGGGAGATGTATTCCGAGTGCTTTTTCGATCTCCACAATATAAGCTAAACGAAATGAAAAAACTGTTTTATGTAGAACAGCACCAGAAAGCTCTTTTAGATTGCTTGTAAATAGATATTTCCATGATATTTCTTCCGCGTTTGAATCACCCAACTCGCTCATGTATTTTTGGACAGTTTTAATCATGGATTGGGTGACAGTGTTGTTGCTGTTAGTATAATCAGATATCTGCTTCGCTAAAGAAGCCTTCTCTTCTTCAAGTTTTGTGATTACTTTTTGAACATCTTCTGGAACGATATCTATTTGAGACATTTTCTTATCAAAACGATCTGCCAAAGAAACCGCTTCAAATATTGATAGCTGTTGATCTTCCTCTTTTTCATCGGATTCAAGTTTTTCAATTTATTTTATAGTAGCTTCAAGTTGTGGGATTAGGATTTTCTTTTTTGCTTTTAGCAACTCGACAGAATCAACTGCTCCAACTATCATATCTGGTGTTACACATATTTCCTCTCCAGTAGGAAGCTGGATTATAAGCTTCATGCTTTCAATAAGTTCAATAGTCTTTTTATTATTTGCTATGTTATTATCTAAACGCTTTATCTCCTTCTTTATTGCGTCTTTCTCAACTTTTAACTGGGCAATTCTTAACAAACGTTCACGATTGTAGTCAAGTCCGGTAAAAGACGATACATCAACGGTGAGTTTATCTCTATATTCTGCAATATTGAGTATTTGTTTATATTTTTTTATGCTGTCTTCCACTTTTCTTCTCTTCAACAGAAGCTCTTCACAACTTCTCCCCGAGAGTCCCCGAATAAGCTCATCTATATTGAATCGGATGCCAGCTATAGCCTTCCCTCGATTAAGAAGCGTCCATCCTTTTTCTTGGTCTGCGTAAAATGCGCCGAGAAGATTATCGAGGATATCGGCATTATTTGTCCCAAATAGCTTTTCATGCAAATTATGTAGCTGTGCTGGAAGCGCAAATGAATACTGTTGTCCAGCTTCGATCAATTCAATGCAATCAGCTCGTTCTCGCTTCAGTATCAGTTCTGTTCCATTATCCTTTTCTATAGCGAGATGGATTGAAGTTGACTCCATACGGAACTTCTTTGTGCCAGGAATGCCATAGCCCATTCCATACAGAATGCAGCGTAAAAGGGTGGTTTTCCCTGTGCTGTTTTCCTCGCTGTAAATCAAGTTAAACCCAGGAGTAAAATGCCGCTCTGTACAAAACAACCCTTGCTCAATATTGATTGCTTTAATAATCATAGAGAAACCTCCTTGCGGATTTCCTCAATTCGATATCTTTGTTGGATTATCTTTGCTAATGCAATTTTCGCTACAATTTCCTGAACATCAGACGGCAAGGACATAAGAGACAATTCTTCGATATAGCTGCTCCATTTTTCTTCAATAAAGCGCTTTACACGTTCTCTGGGGGACAAATAATCATTCGCAGATTTGAAGTCGAAAAGAACCTTTGTCACAAGATCATATCTTTCGGTAAGATTATCTAGCAGGGTAGAGTATTGACGGTTCACTTCGTCAATCAAACCTTGATCGCAGTCATTTATGTAGTCTGAAGGCAACTCTTTTCCCAAAGTAAGAGCGATTACCGGCCATACGATATCTTTTTTACGAAGCGAAACTGTTACATCAGTTTTTGCTCCATTATGGAGAAGATCATTCTGCCAGATTGTCATCAACTCAGTGGCATTAATGACATGACCTAATCCAAGGTGATTAACAAATCGTTGAACTTTGTCTTCAATAACTTTATAACGCTCTTTTTCATTGTCTGTCTCGAACATAAAAAAGTAGATTCTGAATTTGTTTCTATCTAGATCAACATTGATCCTGGAAACGATAGTGTCGATAATCTGCTTGGATTCTTCTGGTAAATCACCATAGCTCCGTATAGTGGGTGGCCCATAGAAAAAGCCTTTAGAAAAGTCATCTTTTAGTGGATTCATTGAGTTAGTTATTAGGATTAATTGCTCTACTGAGTTGTTATCAGCGGCAGACAGCGTGCCAATAGCCTTTTGCAAATTCCTTCGTACATTGGAAAAATCAGTGCTACCATTTACAACGCCTTTTGACTGAGCCATGATCTGTTTGCCATTTTGCAAAGTCAGTTCAATGTCTTCAGACGCCCCCTCCATGCGGACAGCTTGCAATTCCTTTATGTTGTTTAGCAAGAGGAAAATTGTTGCATTGACCTGAAAATCGAATCCAAAGATTTCTGCACTAGCATTTGAACCGTTTGGCATAAGAAATCTCCTTTCGTACAAGGCTGTTAAGGTTGTGAAAAAAGCTCCAAAAGCTTTAAAAAAGCAGAGAAAGACTTCATAATAATGAAAACAAAATTTGGATTTGTCGATCTGGGAGACAAACCGCAAAAACTCTTGCTGGATATCCAGCGGGGGTACGATTAACTGTAAAGTGTTTATCGAATTGAAGTTCAAGCCTGCCTTAACCGCACTTTGGTTCTTGGAGACGAATTGCTCTTTACCAGCCGCGCTTTCCATGAAATAGGCTACATATAATGGTTCCAGCACATCGCGATCCAATCGAATACAAGTCAAATGTTGGTTTATATATGCTCCGTGATCGGCAATCTCTTTTGTTACCACACCGGTTCTACCCAAGTCAGCCGTAATACTGATAAGAAGATCTCCTTCTTGGACGCGAGTTCGCTTTGCCTCAGCATTGTCCGGAGCGTTTAATGGCTGCATATTGTCCGTTGTGATGTGGCAGTCTTTCACATTCTTTATGGTGATAAACCATTCCGAACCATCATCAGTGCAGTATTCAGCCCACCCGCGAGAACCTGAAGTGAGAAAATGAATATACTCAGAAAGCTGGTGAACCGGATAGCCATGGGGATTCAGCTTTGGATCTCCAAACATCTCGACAAATCGGGCTTTGATAAGATCGTCAAGGGCGGAAAGCTGTTGCTGCCTTGCATCAATGACTGATGCCACTTTATCAAGGGTATCGACTATCCGTCTCTGCTCGGCCAAGCTATGAACATCAATGGTAACCTTCGCGAGTGTTGCCTTGTTCAGCGTCTTTCCCATTACGGCTTTGTTTGTCCCTTTATCCCAATCTTTAGCTAAAAACATGTAGTAAAGGTAATCAGGAAGGAGTGGAACGACATGCTTATCTCGGAAAGACATAATGGCCTCGTTCGAATACATGGGCTCACTTGTAATGGCTGTTTTCCCTATGGATAGCTTGAAGCTCATTACAACGGTTCCCTTTGGGATCAAGCTAATGCCGCTTTCCTCAACTGCGAGGTCCGAGAGATATTCCTTTGTATCAGTAATGTACTTGCCGCATTTTGATAGATCGCCTATGGAGATCCATTTATTATCAGCAGAATTCCAGTATTCCGGATTGTTTCTTGCAGGTGTCTTGCCCATCTGGAGATCAAAGAGATCTTCCAATTTGTATTTCATCCCATCATCCCCACAAATATCAATTTGCAAGGATTGACGGAATCAAGCGATAAACTTACGGTGCGCGGCTTTGACGTTATTTTGGTTTACGATGGCATAGTGCATGGTCGTGTCGATCTGGGAATGACCGAGGATTTTCTGCACCTGCTCAATCGGCATTCCCTTGTCGATGGCGCGGGTGGCCATCGAGCGCCGGAATTTGTGAGGGTGGATGTTATGGATCTCCAGCCGCCGGCCGAGCTCACGCAGACGAATCTCCACGCCGCTGATCTTCAGACGGTCGTGGGGCGCGTCCAGTGTGACAAAGAGAGCCGGATTGTTGTCTGTGCGGTTGGCAATATAGTTTTGCAGATGCAGCTTGGTTCGGGCATCGAAGTATACTTTTCGTTCTTTACCGCCCTTGCCGTAAACCACGCACTCCCGCTCATCGAAGTTGATATCCCGGATATCCAGGTGCACCAGTTCTCCGACGCGCATGCCGGTCGAGTAAAGAAGATCTATGATCGCCACATCACGGGCCACTTCACAGTTGTCCCGCAATCGTTCAATGTCCTCGTCTGATATGACTTCTTTGACGGCGGTCTTACTCTTGATCTTGTGAATACGCCGGACGGGGCTTTTCAGAATATGGTCTTCTTCCTCCAGCCAGGTGAAAAAACTGGAGATGTTGCGGCGGATATTGTCCACCGTGGATTTGCCGCAATTGTTGATCTGCTGATAGTCTGCCAGATAGGCGCGGACCTGATCGGTTGTGATCTTCCGCACCGGCGTGCCGATAGAGCGAAGCATGTGGGAGACGCTGCTGCGATAATAGGCGATCGTGCGATCCGACAGGCCTTCAACCTGTTTCGCATGAAGGAACATCTCCAGATAGTCCTCATTCCGCGCCGGCTCCGGCTGGCTTTCCTGTTCACTAAATCGCAGCAGCAATACTTCCTGCAGCTTCTTGAGCTGAGCGACTGTCAGCGTCTCCGCCATATCGTTAAGGATTTCGAAAACCATTTCTTTCATGGTATAACCTCCGTTTTTGCTGGGATTATACCATGAAACAGGGCAATCTAATGTTTAAGCTAGTCAAGCTTGTTATAGTCTACCTGAAAGCCGATCGCTCTTAATTCCCTTAGAACATCAAGCTGCCATGAAGATGAATCTGAATATACTACCCCTTTTAGATCTGAAGGGAGTTCAACGCCTTGGTCTGCGATAAGTATTACATGATCACGCCCGAGGCTTCCCATAAAGAACCCAGCTTCAAATACAACGTTCTGGCGTGCTCTGGCGTTTTCCTTTGAATCTCCCTTTGCTTTCCCAACATCGTCAGCAGTAAACAGACATATTGCAGCGCCAACATCACTGTTCTTTTCAAACTTTTCAATGATAGTTGCGCCTTGATTTGGCTGTTCATGAAGGATGATGGCATTGATTCTTTGCTTTTCAAGTAAACGAGCGACAGCCTGCTTAAGACCTTCGTCATGTCCGTGAACGATAAAGGCAGAGGAAAAATCCATTGCTGAGGGTGTTCCATTGCTTGGAATTACTGATTGGGAGTCTTCAAATTCTTCGATATATGTTTCAAGAATCGCTTTGGTAGAAAGCAAGCCATGTTTGCATGCGTCTATGAATTCACTTTGCGGCGTAGAAAGGGCAAATACCATTAATGAAAACTGTGTTTTTCTAAAGCTTGAGACCTCAACGCTGTTTTCTCCAAACTGCTTTATTAAAAAACGTTCTGTTTTAATGTGCCATGCCTTGAAGTCGGGATCAGCAGGGACCACACGTTTACTTATAAGAAGATCAATTTCATCGATAATAGCAGTCAACTTTTCTTTGCCCGTCAAAATTATCACCTCACCTAAAGTGTTTCTGCATCAAGCTGTCAAACAAAAGCTGGGTTTCATCTAGGGACTTCTGAATGACAGATTTGGATTTGTCGATCTGTTCTAGGAAGCTCACAAATTCATTCTGCTGCTTTAGCGGTGGGAGCATAAGCTGCAGTTTATTATATTTCCCGACGTTGAAGTGCTGCTGGGCAGCTCCGCCTGTTCCTTCATCAATCTGACGTTTCCCATGGGGTAGATTTGTATATGTGCAAAGATAATACGGATTGACCTTATCTGTTTCAGGCCTTGCTATTATGATATCTATTGCATTGCACCCTTCGTAAACTTTGGGAACAACACATGCCGTTCCAGGGGCTCCTGATCTGACAATAAGGAGATCGTTTTCTCGGAGCTGCGATTTAGAGTTTTTATCGTTTCCTTCATGGGAGAAATATACCCAATCGGAATCATTAATTGTGCCTGCTCCAATATTTAACGATCGGAAAGCCTTCACACCATGTTCTGCGTCAGTATAATACTGAGCTGGCTTTATCACGACGCCGACTGAAACATTGGCGACATCTTCGACATTAACCACTGGCCATTGGTATGGGTTCGTTTCATCCCCAAACATCTCGACAAATCGGGCTTTGATAAGATCGTCAAGGGCGGAAAGCTGCTTTTGTCTTAACTGTATTACTCTCTCAACCAAGCTTAGTGTTGCTATGATATGCTTTCGTGTCTGCTTATCCTTCGCATCTATCTCTAAATCTCCAATGTCAGCAAGACTAATGGACGGATATGAAGCATCCTTAACCAACTGATTAGGCTTTCGATATAAAAAGTAGTATCTCAAGTATTCCGAGAGATCTTCTTTAGGGGTTACACAAGCCAAGTGGCTAACTACGTACGCATCTTTCGGAAGAACATACACGTATCCCTTTAAGCAAGACATTCCACTCTTTGCAAATAGAACCGTGCCTTTGGGATAAAGCTTTAACCGATGCTCTTTTGCAACAGAATCAGAGACTTTTTGAATGCTGCCTAGTGGTGCACCAGTCGTTAAGCTTTCAAGATTGCCAGCCTTAACAAAAGGTGTTCCATCATCGCAATAATTTGAATCTCCCTGCGGAGCACCTTGCCCGGCACCTATTTCAGCTAAATCTCGTAACAGTTGTTTCATCCCATCATCCCCACAAATATCAATTTGCTAAATACTCTTCCCAAGTCTTACCGAAAAACAACTGGCAACATGCCTCGCGCAAAGCATTGCGGAAAGCAGTCAGAAACCCGGTGTTGATTTGCATAAAGGCTCTTTTCGTCCCGACGATTTCATAACTGTACCGCCAATCAACAAATGCATCGGAGATGTTGTCCAACAGCTCATGTCCGAAAGCATCTTCCCACATTTCGCCATAATTGGCTGTCGTCGTCTGCTTGACAACGGCTTTCAGCTTGTCAGGCAGTAGTTCATACAGTTCTTTGATCTTGTGTTGCCTTTTAAGCGGTATATCATGATAATTCAGCAAAGCTTTCAAGAAAACCTCGCACGCAAACGCCGAATTGACCGTTGCCGGCTCCGCGTACCACTCAATATCGGCAGATACATGACGAAACTTTTTCAATGCCAAATCCGCACACTCCGCAAAAGCGCAGGCGTGTCGGAACATCCTTTGACAGTCGAACAGGGTTTTATTCGGATTCTCCATGCACTACCGCCAATCTCTTACAAAACATCTGCCACTGCGCAGCGTCCTCGAACCACTCCGGATTGATCTCCGCGATCTGATTCAGACCCACGGCACATACAGCTTCGATGGCAGCCTCGCGCTGCGAGAGCTTCCGGCTGCTCGTCTGGCAGCGGGCACCGTCGATCGAATCATAGGCCAGGAAGGACTTGTTGAAGTCCATCAGGGGATAGAGCTTTTCCAGCCTGTTCGTATCGTTGCTGACCAGAAAACCCCAGTTGCCCCAATGGCGGTCGGTGTTGCCCACCAGGTAGTCGACCAGGTTCATCATGTGATACGCGTAGGCGTCTTTTTTCAGCACAAAGGCATCCCGATCCAGCTCATGATTGACGCAGTATATATCCACCGCCTCCATGGAGACGAGGCTCGCATCTTCGGAAGTGATGATGCGGCTCCTGGAAACCGGCTTGTCCTCAAAGGTGGACGGCTCATAGGCCACGCTCTCGACTCGGAAGCAGCGCGCGATCTTCGAGGCCAACAGCTCGGCCTTTACGTCGCGCTCATCGCCATCCTTTAACAGGTAAAAGCAGCCGTTTTTCCGAATCCAAGCTTTCGGTGCGACGCCCTGCGTGCCGATATCCCCAGCGGCCTCGTTTGGCGCCAGAAGCTCTGTGTTCTGAACCGTGAGGGATTTACCATTTAGACTGACATCGGCAAATGCTCCGGACAGCGAATGCCGGAAAAGACTAAGATCTGAGAAAAATACTTTCTCGTGATCCTGCTTGATCCAATACACATCTGTCAGGCTTAAGCCGTGGTAGGAAATAGCGATTTTGGCGCGCTCCCGGTCAGTTACCGCTTGCTTTGCACCAATACTGTTGAGAATCTCTTTAGCATATTTTCTGTCCAGAGTCAGCACACGGGAAGCACACCAATGATAAAAGTTTTCACGATTGTTCAGGCGCACGTCCAGGTCATTCTCTTCTGTAGTTTCCAGATAGAGATTATAGGGCATGAATTTTGGGCTGTAGATGGTGCAGCTGCCGTCCTCACGGATAGACGCAATTCTTCTATCCTTGTGCATGACAGTAAAGCGTTTCCAGCCCTTGGAAAGCACGTTGTTATTGATCTGAATGCTCATTTCAGCATCTCCTCCAATTCGGCCAGTTCCATGCCGATCTCTGCCTCTAGCGCCTTGATGTTTGCAAGGATCTCGCTGGTGGGCGGATACTCCACGGGCTTATATTCCGTCTGCTTATACTTGTTGATGGAAAGGTCGTAATCGTTGGCTACGATCTCGCCCTTTGGAACGAAGAAGCTCTGCTCCGTGCGGGCGCGGCCGTCCTCGGCATCCAGCGCGCGGAAGCGGGCAATGATATCGGGGATGTCGTTCTCCTTGGTCTCGCTGCGCTTGTCATCCAGCGAAAAGCCGTCGGCTTTCATGTCATAGAACCAAACCTTGTCCGTGCCGCCGTGGCCGGTCTTGGTAAAGATCAGTATGGCGGTGGACACGCCCGCGTAGGGCTTGAACACGCCGGAGGGCATGGAGATCACGGCCTCAAGACGGTTGTTCTCGATCAGCTCCTTGCGGATGGCCTTGTGCGCGGTGGACGAGCCGAAGAGCACGCCGTCCGGGACGATGCAGGCGCAGCGGCCGCCCACCTTAAGCATCCGCAGGAAGAGTGCCAGGAACAGCAGCTCGGTCTTTTTGGTCTTGCAGACCTTCAGCAGATCCGTCGAGACGATATCCGCGTCCAGGCTTCCCTTGAACGGGGGATTGGCCAGGATCAAGCTGTACTTATCCCGATCAGGGTTCTGGTCAGACAAACTGTCGCGGTATTCGATAAAGGGGTTATCCACGCCATGGGTCATCATGTTCATGGCCCCGATGCGCAGCATAGTGCGATCCATGTCGTAGCCGTGGAACATGTGATTCATGTAGTGATCCTTGTTCTGGCGGTTGAAGAAAACCTCCTGCTTGCGGTTTTCCTTGAGGTAGTCGCTGACCGCCACGAGGAAGCCGGAGGTGCCGCAGGCCGGGTCGCAGACGATCTCGTCGGCCTTCGGCTCCATCAAGTCCACCATCATACGGATAATGTGCCGCGGCGTGCGGAACTGCCCGTTGACGCCCGCTGTAGCGATCTTGGAGAGCAGGTACTCGTACACGTCGCCGCGGGTGTCGGCGGCTTTCAGCTGCGCCATCTGCTCGTAGATACCGTCCATGGCCGTGACGATCTTGTCGAGCATCAGCGGCGTCGGGATCTTGAAGATGGCGTCGCCCATGTATTTGGAATAGGCGCTCTCCTTGTCGCCGTGCAGCTCCTTGATAAAGGGGAAGACCCATTCCTGCACGGTGCTGTACATCTTCCCGGCGGGGAAATCGTGGAACACGCTCCATTTGAGCTGGCTGCCGTCGACAGTACGGTCCCCGATCTTCACCTCTTTGGCAAAGACGCTCTCATAGGGCAGGCCCAGCATGGCTGCCTCCTTGGCCCTGGTGTTGTCTGCGTCATCCAGATCGTGGATGAACATCAGATAGGTCATCTGCTCGATCACGTCCAGCGGATTCGTCAGACCGCCCGTCCAGAAAATTTCCCAAAGGCTGTCGATCTTGCTTTTCAGTTCTCCTGTAACCATGGCTTACTCCTTATCCCAATTCCATGTGTATGAGGTATAGCGCCCTCCGCTGATTTTAAGGATATCACCGTTATCCAATAAAGTTTTCAAGGCACGTTGAATGGTAATCTGACTGATATCCGGGCATTGATCCGCTATCTCAGCTTTCGTGATTCGGCCGGTTGAGCCGCGAATGATCCTTCTGATCCGGCTGAGGCTTGAATTCCCGGCTTCGATCATGATCTCCGCCCGTTCTTCAAACTCCCGATAAGCAGCTATGAAAACACCCAGCATGTACCGTGCAAAGGGAAGATAATCATTATTGCCTTCATGCCAGTTTTCCGAGCTTTCCTGCAGAGCCTCATAGTAACTGTCCTTGCTGTCGGCAATCAGTTTTTCGATGCTGATATACTTCCCGATTTGATAGCCTGTTCGATATAGCAGCAGCAGAGTCAGAAGACGGCTCATGCGGCCGTTCCCGTCGTTGAACGGATGAATGCACAGAAAATCCAGAATGAACATGGGGATCAGAAGAAGATCATCCATTTCGGGATCATTGATCGCCTCGTTGATCGCGGAGCACACGGAATCCATTGCCTCGGGCGTTTCCCATGCATGCACCGGCTGAAAACGCACCTTCTTCGTCCCGTCCGGTAGCTCCTCGGCAATCACGTTGTCCGAGTTTTTGAAGCTCCCGCCGATGGACATGCCGCTGAACTTGTACAGATCCCGGTGAAGCTGGAGGATCATACCTGGCCGGATCGGGATATACTCATAATTCTCGTGGATCGTAGTAAGCACATCGCGATAACCCGCGATCTCACGCTCACTGCGGCTGCGAGGCGTCGTCTTATTGCGCACAATCAGCTTCAGGCGGTCATCGGTGGTAATGATACCCTCAATCCGGTTGGACGCCTCTGTACTCTGAATCTTTGCAATCTCAAGAAGCTCGTCAAGGACGTCCTGTTGAGCATCGGAAAATTTGCTTTGCTTTCCCTTTTGCTCATGAATCTGAGTAAGATACGAAACAATTTCCGGCGTCAGCAGTTTTTGATATTCGGTTTTGTAGTTAAATGCTCTCATTCAAATTCCTCATTCGAAAAATCAATTTCATCATTTTTCGCTCTTTTGACGCAATTGTATTCTATCATTCATTATTCCATTTGTCAATTCAATTTAATCATTTTTACAAATAATGATTAAATTAACGTAGTTTGAACAAAAAGCTACCCGGCGCAGCTGACGATTCAGATGCATCCGGGTAGCAATAGCTTTATGGTTCAAGATTTGTTTCATCGAATAATGGAGAGTCAAAGAAATCAGAAATGTTGATCTCCAGGCCTTGGCATATTTCGTGGATCACACGCAGCTTCACGGAATCGTAGGCACAATTGATGATGTTGCCGATGGATGACTTTGGTACTCCGCTCTTCATATAAAGCTGATACTGCGTCATGTTCCGTTCGCGTAGAAGTTCCTTCAGCCGCGTACTGACCGCTTCATTCAGTTGCATACCATCACCACACCGTTCCTGTAACTGTACTAATCATTATAGGAAACGGTCACACGAAATTAGTCCTTGTAGCTGTACTAATGGCCGCTTTTGTGGTATGGTGCTGCTGAGGTGATGAGATATGGCGAGTAGAAGTTGTGCGTTCTTTGTTGCAAATCCAAGAATTATTGAAGACCTGATGGTGCCCCATCCTGTTGAGCGGGAGAGACCCTATGCTATCGTAAAAAAGATCAGACTGGCAAAGATCGACTACGAAAACTTCATTACAGACATGATTGCGGATCGGCAGTTTATCGAAGAAAACGCGGAACTCTGTTCGAAGGGAACTGTCTGGAATTGCATTTTTGTGCAGCAGCGCGGCCGGGCAGACGGTGTGCTTGTTATGCCGATCGATCAGTGTTTTGTCGGATGGGCTGCATATCTTCCGAGCGAGCATTAACGAATGTAAATATTTTTGAGTGTTTTACTCCAAAAAGTTCTTGACAATTCTATCAAGCAGCGTTACTATTAGCACACAGAATAAATGGAGTGAATAACTCCGTTATAGATGAGGTGTTTGTATGCGCCCCAAAATGAATTCCAGGAAAGAGATCATCGCACAGTTCGTGACAGATTATTTTGTGCAGTATGATTGCTTCCCCAGCGAAAAGAATATCGTGGATGCAACCGGCATTCCCGCGGGATCGGTCCACCGCTATTTGAACGAACTGAAAGAGAGCGGCGAGTTTGTTTCCGACGGAGGTCGACGCAGCACCCGACCGGAGACATTGCGATATAGTCCGAAGAATCTTTTGCGCGTGCTCGGCTTTGTCGCCTGCGGTCCAGGTCAGGAGGAAGAAGAGCGCTTCATCGAGTTCATTCACATGCCGGAGTGCATGGTTGGCAAAGGTGAATGCTTTGCTCTGATCGCAAAAGGCGAGAGCATGATCGGCGCGGGCGTTCATCCCGGAGATTATGTGATCGTGCGCAGACAGCAGACCGCACGTCCGGGCGATCTCATCATCGCACTTTCGGATGGAAAAAACAATTTGAAGAAACTGGCCTTGGACGAAAAAAACCAGAAATACATTCTGCAGTCCTGCAATCCGGACAAGGAATCCTTTCCCGATATCATTGTAGACGAGCTGCAGATCCAGGGCATCGCGATCGGAGTGTATCATAGCTTTGGAGAAGAAACATAAATACGAGTACATCTCAACTGTACGCCTCGATGGAGAAACTCTGCAGGTTCATCGAAAAGGATTTAATCCTGGGGGCAAAAAAGCACCGATGCTCAAGTGTCCCGCGTGCAATAAAAACCTCCACAGAGTTTGGAAAGCGTTTGTAAAAAACAACGTTATCCTATTTGATCGGGAAGATGTACGGTATGCAGATCTTCCCTGCGAATTACAAATAAGATGTTCGAAGTGTCACCATATGATCGGTGAAATCACTTTGAATTCATACTCAAGGAAGCTGTTAGGCCTTCCGCAATTGTATGAGTGTCATCGAAAACTCACGATTGAGGAAGTCAGCGAAAAACTACGACAATACATAGAAAAGAATAATACGGCAAAGCCAATCGTCCTCCCATCTGTGTATATGGGATGCTGAAAAGCATACAGGCATTTGATCGACAGACAAACAGAATCGTACGGATCGGATGCTGAATAACTAAGGGCAGATTTTAAACTCGCAGCGTCGCAACTTTTGTGGAACGAGACTTCTTCTCGGTACGCTTTTGTTGTGATGCTGCGAGTTTTTTGTTTGCCGCAAAGGAGGAGTTTTGAAAAAACTGCAACTGAAAAATCGATCCCCCTCGGAGAGCAAGTTTCGCCTCGTGCTACAAAAATGCATTTTTGCATTTTCAGCCGAGACACTTGTTGGAGATTCTGCTCCCCAATCCCGCATGAATTTTGGCAACTATCGTTGCGGTGTTTGTTTGCTGCAAACACAGTTTTGATTACGCTTTGCAAATCAAAAGGAGGCAAAAATGGCAAGAAAGAAAGATGAGCTTGGAACGAAAGAGAAAACCATTCACTTTCGTGTTTCGGAAGCATTTTACGAAGTAATCGCCCATGAGGCAAAGCAATGCGGGTTATCCATATCCGAGTTTTGCCGCCGCGTTCTTCTCAATCGACGAATCAAAAAACTCCCGGTCATCATTCACGACGAAAGATATATCATTCAGGAGCTGCGAAACATCAACAAGCTCGAAAAAGATTTCGATCAGATCGCGCGGTATCTCGAAGAAGGAGGCGAGCTCACGCAACCGTTTTTGGACAAGATCGAGAAAGTGAGTTATGACCTGGACATCGCGATCCACGATTTTAACAGCGCGGTCGAAGACGAATATGAAATGGCTTAGAACGAGCAAGGAGATCAAAAATGAACGGAGCAAGACCGCCCCCCGAGAGTCAAATGAAAAACCTACAACGAAAAATAGAAAAGGACGTGATAAAAACCAAGACTCTGTCTGCATGCATCATCGAATCAAAAACGGATGCAATCGTAAAATTGAATAACGAAACGAATTGCCAGGAAGGAGCGATCGCCATGACTACTACTGCTGCCACTACCATCAACAAGCCCAACGCCTATTTTTCTTTTTCCGAGGTTCCCGTGGTCCTCAACGCCAATCAGCTTGCAGGTGTGCTGAATATCTCTCTGACCAACGCGTACTGCCTGCTTCGCAGCGAGAACTTTCCCACACTGCGCATCGGCCGCCGCCTGCTCGTTTCTCGCGACAACCTGTTGAACTGGATGAACGAGAACTCTCTTGCATCGTGAGGTGCCGCCCATGACAGAAGAAAAGATCGAATTATTTCGGGAACGGGTGCAGCCGCAGCTTCGAGATTATCTCAAAGCTGCGCATATCGAACTGGACGAAGATGAGTTCCTCACGACCTGCCCGATCTGTGGGGACACAGCGGGAATCATGAAGGATGACACCTGGCTGTGCATGCACTGCAACCGGAGAGGCGACCTGTTGGACTACGTTCTCTGCGGCCATCCGAACATGAAAACGCGCGAAGCTGTTCGTCACATTCAGAGAATGCTGGGCGAAAAAATCCTCGAACTCGACGCCGTGAATGCCAACGATTTGATGGAAATGGAGTTCAAGCCGACCGGCTGGCTGATCGAAAAAATGCTCGGCAAGGGCGTGTACATTTTGGCCGGCGCGTCGAAAATCGGCAAGAGTTGGTTGGTGCTTTGGCTGGCCGACCGTGTGAGCAAGGGCGAAAAGGTCTGGGACTTCCAGACCTCGCCCTGCGAGGTTTTGTATGTGAGTCTCGAAGACACCGAGCAGCGTATCCAGCAGCGGCTGGGCGAGGTGACGGGAGGCGAAGCGGACAAGATCTGGATCGCCACCGAAGCCGAGCTGTTGGGCAAAGGCTTCGAGCAGCAGATTGGAAACTTCCTCGCTGCTCACCCGAACGTGGGCTTCGTGATCGTCGACACCCTGCAGCGCATCCGGCAGATGAAAACCGAGGGCTACAGCTATGGCGGGGATTACGAAGTCATGACCTCGCTGAAAACCATCGCCGACCGCTTCAACATCACGATCCTGGTGGTGCACCACACGCGTAAAGAAGACTCCGACGATTCCTTCAACAAAATCTCCGGCACCAACGGCCTGCTCGGCTGTGCGGACGGTGCGATGGTTTTGCAAAAGCCCTCCCGCATCGGCAGGGAGGCCACGCTGGATATCACCGGGCGCGAGGTCGCGGATCTCCGGCTGAAGCTGGAATTTGACGACAGCAAGCACTGGCAATTCGTTGAGTACGGCACAGATCAGTCGGACGAAAAATCGAACAAGCTGCTCGCCGCCGTACAAAAGCTGGTAGCCGAGTGTCACAGATGGCAGGGCACGCCCACCGAGCTGACGGGCGCGCTGACCACCGTCCTGCCGCCGAACACCAAACCCAACGCCTTGACCCGACAGCTCAACGCGAGCGTCCATACCCTCGCGCAGCAATACGGCATTCAATATGATTTCAGCCGCACCATGGACGCGAGAATGATCACGCTCTCCGAGCTGCCATCCTGATCGCATGACGATATGACGGTCATGACGGTATTCCGGCACCCCCTGAATACCGTCATACCGTCATGATCGTCATCATATCTGTCAGAAAAGTCTATTCTCAGCAAATAAATTTCTTGCTTTAAAGTGCGAAAGTGTTATAATGTCAGTGAACCCGAACGGACAGGTTGGGGGAAACTCGAGGAAAGCGAGGTAGCATTGTCTAGAGGAAAAGCAAATAAGAATCCCAACGGAGCCGGAACAATCCGAAGACGCCCTGGCGGCCGCTGGGAAGGCCGATACTCGAACGGCTTCGATAAAGACGGCAAGCAGATCCAGAAATCCATCTACGGCGCGACGCAGCAGGAGGTCCGGCAAAAGCTTGCAAAAGTCGTAACGGAAATCGATGACGGAACGTATATCGAACCGTCCAAGATGAAGCTGAGCGAGTGGCTGGATCTTTGGCTGAAGGAGTACTGCGGCGACAAAAAGTATTCGACCGTCAAAAATTATCGTGCCAGCGTCAGGACGCACATCAAGCCTCAGCTCGGCAGTATTCCACTTGGAAAGCTTACCAAGACGGATATTCAGCAGTTTTATAATCGGCTGCTCAAGCCACCGGACGGCTCTCAGGGGATTTGTCCGAAGACCATCAAAAATACGCACGGTGTTCTGAGCAAGGCGATGAGTGTCGCGGTCGTCAACGGCTATATCCGATCCAATCCCTGTGTGGGCACGATCCTTCCCCGTGTGGAGAAGCATGAGGTCGAACCGCTGACGGACGATCAGGTCGCGCTGCTTCTGCAGATGGCCGAGGAGGATGAGGAATACGGCATCCTGCTGAAGGTGATCCTCCTGACCGGCGTCCGCAAGGCGGAAGCCATGGGCATCACCTGGGACTGCGTGGATTTCCGGCGCGGCGTGATTCGTATCAACAAGCAGCTGCAAAAGCGTCCCAAGAAAGACGGCGGCGTTGTCTTTGCTTCCTCCAAAAACGGGAAGGGGCGCGTCCTGAAGCCGGCCCCGTACGTCATGGAGCTGATGAAGAAGCGCTATGAGCAGCAGATCCGACAAAAGGAAGACGCCTCCGTTGCCTGGCAAGGTTGGCAGACGGAGGCCGAGCATCGGACCGCCCTGGCCTTCACGACGCTCTTCGGAACGCCGCTTCAACCGCAAACGGTCTATAACCATTTCAAGAAGCTTGCTGTCGAGATCGGTGCACCGAATGCCAAAGTCCATGATCTGCGCCATACTTACGCGGTACTGTCTCTCCAAAACGGGGACGATGTGAAGACCGTTCAGGGGAATCTGGGTCACGCTACGGCAGCCTTTACCCTTGACGTATACGGGCATGTCTCTGATGCCATGAAGACGGCCAGTGCAAACCGGATGGAGGAATATGTACGGCAAATCCCCGGAATATGATGACCCAAATGCCGAAAAACCCTGTATTTATCCCTTTTTTTCGGGCTATTTTCATTGCGGTAAGGGTACGGTAAGGGTACAACTTTTTTGCTCAGAACTTTTTGGAGTAAAAAGAGTCCGAAAACAAAGAAAATCGGCTTGAATCGTAACGAATCAAGCCGATATCTGGCAGCGGGAGAAGGATTCGAACCCTCACATACGGAGTCAGAGTCCGCTGTGCTACCTTTACACAATCCCGCTAAACGCAAGAGCTATTATACTGAAAAAACGCTCTTTGTCAAGAGCTTTTTTCCGTGTTCCCGCCTCTTTTTCATCTGCGCCGACAGCGGGCGGGAAGGGGAGCGTGCCGCTTATTCGACCGCGAGCAGACGCACGCTGTCGACACCCTCGACAGTCTCCAGCGCGGAGACGAGCGCGCCGATGCCGCGCGACACGCCGCCGGCGTCGATCGTGAGCGTGACGCTCGCCTTGCCGAGCACGGGCAGGCTCTGCGTGATGGTCAGAATATTCGCGCCCGCGCCGAAAAGACGCGACAGCACGGCGCTCAGCACGCCGGGCTGATGGTCGAGCATCAGTTCCAGCACGGCCTTGCGGCCGCCGCTCGTCTCGGCGGGCTCGAAAACGTAATCCTTATACTTATAATACGTGCTGCGCGAGATACCGACCCGGCGCACGGCCTCGCTGACCTCGCGGACCCTGCCGGACTCCAACAGCCGCCGCGCCTCGAGCACCTTCTCGTAGTAATCGGGCAGAACGCTTTTGTGGATGATCAGATAGTTGTCGGGCATTACGATCGCCTCCTATGCCCCATCATACACTGTGCTCGGTAAAAACACAAGCGTCCTTTGAGGAAAGACACGCCTGGGGCCGGTTGAAAACGCGGTCTGCGCGTGCTATATTGGATGAGACAATATCCAGAGAAAGGAAGTCTGATCGTGAAAGCAGCCTTTTCTTCTTACCTCGACGGGATCGCTCCGGGGCTGAAAAAGCTTGTCGAGCTGCTCGGCGAGGATTTCGACTATGTCAGCGTGCTGTCCACGGACTCCGTCGGCTTCTCCGTCGCGATCTCCCAGCGCGCCAAGTCGGTCAACCACTCGACGATGATGACCGAGCGCGGCAGCGTGCTGCGCGTCCGCCGCGGCGGGCTGTACAGCGAGTACGCCTTCGACCGCTTTGACCCGGCGCGTCCCGAGAAGACTGCCGAAGAGGCGCGGCGCGCGCTGAACGAGCAGTTCGCGCTGCTCGAAGAGACCGCAAGCGCGGTCTATGAAACGGCCGTTCTGCCGGATGAACCCTGCGAGCTCCGCGCAGAGATGGAGACCGCCCAGCTGCCGGAGGACTGCGATCTCGGCGCGCTGGTGGACAGCTTTTCGGACATGTCGGCGCGCGGCGTCAAGCTCGGCGAGCACGCGATCGACTGCCACGTGCGCGGACAGTCCACTCACGTGTGCAAGCTGTTCCTCACGGTAAACCGCGACATGCGTCAGAGCTATGTCTACTCCGAAGGCATGTGCGCGGTGATCGCCATGAAGGATGGCGCGGTCAAGTTCGGTTATGAGAGCGTTTCCGGCCGCGAGGGCCCGGAGATCTTTGAAAAGCTCGGCGAAAAGGTCGAAAAGGTCGTCGGGATCGCCGAGGAACTGCTGACGGCCGAGCGGATGGAACCCGGCGAGTATGAGGTCATCGTCTCGCCCGAGGTCAGCGGCCTGATCGCGCACGAGGCCTTCGGCCACGGTGTGGAGATGGACATGTTCGTGAAGAACCGCGCGCTTGGCGCGCAGTACATCGGCAAACGGGTCGGCAGCGATCTGGTGACGATGCACGAGGGCGCGAAGCCGGAGATCCAGGTCGCAAGCTACGCCTTCGACGACGAGGGCACCCTTGCCCACGACACGGTGGAGATCCGGAACGGCATTTTGAAGACCGGCGTGTGCGATGCGCTCTCGGCTCTGCGCCTCGGCGTCGAGCCGACCGGAAACGGCAAACGCGAGAATTTTGAGCACAAGGCTTACACCCGCATGACCAACACGGTCTTTGAATCGGGTGAGTCTACGCTCGAGGAGATGATCGCCGCCGTGCCGTACGGCTTCCTCCTCGCAGGCATGCAGTCCGGCATGGAGGACCCCAAGCACTGGGGCATCCAGTGCATCATCGACCGCGGTTATGAGATCCGCGACGGCAAGCTGACGGGCAAGGTCGTCTCTCCCATCGTGATGACCGGGTACGTGCCCGAGCTGCTCGGCTCGATCTCGATGCTCAGCCGCGACCATGAGCTTTTCGGCAGCGGCGGCTGCGGCAAGGGCCACAAGGAATGGGTCAAGGTCTCGGACGGCGGCCCCTATATGAAAGCGAAAGCGAGGCTGGGATAAATGGAAAACTTCATTCTTGATCTGCTCCGAGCCTCCGGAGCCGACGGCTGGACCGTCTCGGACGAGGTCCGCCGCGGCTGGGAGTTCTATTTCATCCGCCACGCGCTCGATCAGAACCGCGTGCGCGACGTCGAGCATATCACGCTCACGGTGTATAAGAAGTTCTGCGAGGGAGACGCGGAATTCCTCGGCAGCGCCTCGGCCCGCATCGCGCCGACCGCCTCCCGGGAGGAGGCCGAGCGCCTGATCTCCCGCCTTTTGAGCGAGGCCGTATTGATCCGCAATCCGCTTTACACGCTCCATGAGCCGCGCGGCGAAGCCGTACCCGTCGGCGAAACGCCCGATCTGAGAGCGATCTCCGGCGATTTTCTGCGCGCGATGCGCTCGGTGGAGGAAAGCGCCGAGGCGGACGTCAACTCCTATGAGATCTTCGCCGACTGCGTGACGCGCCGCTTCATCTCGTCGACGGGCGTCGATGTGACGGACGTCTATCCCGTCTCGATGGCGGAGGTCGTCGTCAACGCGCGCCGCGAGGGACACGAGATCGAGCTCTATCGCATGTATCGCTCCGGCAGCTGCGACGCCGCGGCGCTGAAGGCGAACGTCGAGGAGACGCTGCGCTTCGGCCGCGACAAGCTGCGCGCGGAGAAAACGCCCGCGCTCGGCAGATGCGACGTCGTGCTGTCCACGGGCGACGCGCGGCAGATCTACGACTATTTCATCGACCGCATGGCCGCGGGCATGGTCTATCAGCATATCTCAGACTGCGAGATCGGCAAGCGCGTGTGCGAGGATGCGGGAGGCGATCCGCTGACGGTCCGGGCGAAGCGCCGCCTCGAGAATTCCTCGAAAAACGGCGCTTACGACGACGAGGGCGCGCCGGTGCGCGACATGACGATCATCGAAAACAGCGTGGCGAAGAGATTCTTCGGCAGCCGTATGTTTTCCCAGTATCTCGGCCTGCAGGACAGCTTCATGCCCGGCAACATCGCCGTGGACGGCGGTTCGGCCTCCGCGGCGGAGCTGCGCACGGGCAGGTTTCTCGAGGTCGTCGAGTTCTCCGATTTCCAGGTCGATTCCTCCTGCGGGGACATTGCCGGCGAGATCCGCCTGGGCTATCTGCACGACGGCGACGCCGTCACGGTCGTGGAGGGCGGCTCGGTCTCCGGCACGATGCGCGAGCTCGCCGGAGCGATGCGCTTTTCAAAGGAACGCAAGCAGTATGACAACTATCTCATTCCCGCCGTCACGCGCCTTGGCGGCATGAGCATCACCGGGGCGGAATAACGCTTCGCCGCCGGAGAAAAAGGAAGGCCGCGCATTGCAGCACCGGGCCGCCGTTCGTCGGCGGCCCGGTGTTTTGCGCTCCGTGACGGATAACGGGAGCGGTATCGCGCAGTTTCCGTCACGCGGGGCTTGAAAAACGCCCGGGATTTATATATAATTCCATCGGTTTGCCTTTCGCCCGCTTCCCAATGGCGGACGGCTCCGCGCCGCTTTCCCGATGACGGCGCGGAGCGGGCAGACCCGATACTGCGGCGGATGGGCCCCGTTGTCCCCTCTTCCGTACGGTCCGACCCGTGTTTTACCTCTCCCGGGTCTGCGGCTCCCCGAAAGGAGGGAGTGTTTTGCGCAAACTTTTAGTCTATCTCAAGCCCTACAGGGGCAGGATCGCCCTGGCCACCCTCCTGATGGCCGTTTCGGCGGTCTGTGATCTGCTGCTGCCGACGCTTATGGCCGACGTGCTCGACAAAGGCGTTTACGGCGCGGCGGAGGCCGATACCTTCGGCTACATTTTGAAAACCGCGGGCTGGATGCTGGGGATCTCCCTGGTGAGCCTGGCCTCCGTGGCCGCGGGCTTCTGGGTGGTCTACCACGTCGTCGCCGGCTATACCTGGAGACTGCGCTCCGCCCTTTTCCGCAAGGTCCACACCATGACGCTGACGGAGGTGGGCCGCATCGGCACGTCAAATCTGGTGACGCGCACGACCCACGATGTAGGCACGCTGAACTGGATCATCTCCGCTATCTGCGGCGAGGTCCTGATCATCCCGCTGATGTTCCTCGGCGCCGTCATACTCTGCATGCGCAAGGATGTCTGCCTCTCGCTGATCATCCTTGTCATCGTACCCGTTCTGATTGCGGCCGGCATGCGTCTGGGCAAGAAGATCGAGCACCTCTGGGAGCTTGCCGACGAGCAGTGCGACAAGCAGAACGATCTGGTCCGGGAGCGGCTGCGCGGCATCCGCGTCATCCGCGCCTTCGACCGCGAGCGCTCCGCCCATGAGAAGATCACCGACGCCACCCGCGTCATGGCGGAAAACTTTATCCGCGCCAACGTCACCATGGAAATCATCGATCCGGCTGCGGCCTTCGTGCTGAACACGGCGGCGCTGCTGATCGTGTTCCTCGGCGGCGTCCGCATGGAGCGGGGCAGCGGTCTCACCGCGGGCGACATCTTCGCCATCATCCAGTACATCAACATCATCCTGGGCGCGATCGTTGCCGTGTCCTATGACATTGTCATGCTGCCGCGCATCAAGGTGGCCGTCCGCCGTTTGGGCCAGATCACCGAATCCACCGGACTGGAGGACGAGCGCCCCGCCGAGGGGCTGACTTTTTCCGGAGCGATCGACCTGGAGCACGCCGGATTCACCTATCCCGACAGCTCGCTGCCCGCACTCTCTGACGTAGACATGCATATCAAGCCGGGCGAGTGGGTGTCCGTCATCGGCGGCACGGGCTCCGGCAAGACCACGCTCGCCGAGCTGCTGCTGGCCTTCCGCGCACCGACCGAGGGCGTGCTGCGCTTTGACGGACAGGACGCCGCAAAGCTCGCCCCCAAGGATATCCGTGCCAACGTGAGCTGCTCGCTGCAGAAATCCATGCTTTACGCGGGGACCATCGCGGAAAACCTCCGCATGGGCAGGCCCGACGCCACGGACGAGGAACTGTGGGCCGCGCTGGAGCTGGCCCAGGTCGCGGATTTTGTGCGTGAACAGCCCGACGGGCTGGGATTCAGGCTGGAACCGGCCGGGACCAACGTCTCGGGCGGTCAGAAGCAGCGCCTTGCCATCGCCCGGGCCGTCCTGAAGGATGCCCCCATCTATATCTTTGACGATTCCTTCTCCGCGCTGGATTTTCTCACCGAGGCAAAGGTACGTAAGGCCCTCAATGAAAAGCTGGCCGGGCGGACCCGCATCGTCATCACCCAGCGTGTGGTCTCCGCCATGCACTCCGACAGGATCTTCGTCCTCGCCGACGGCGCGCTGGTCGGCGCGGGGACCCATGCGGAGCTGCTCGAGAGCTGCTCTATCTACCGGGAGATTTACCTCTCCCAAACGGGAGGTGGAGCCGCATGAGTTCGCTTGAAAAGAACGAACAGGTCGAAACGACCGAAAAGAGCGGGCCCGCGAAGAAGAAAACCCGCGTCTTTGACGAGACCGGCAAGCGACTCGTGCGCGAGATGAAGCCTCTGAGGGGCTGGATCCTGCTGTCCGCTTTCTTCTGCCTGCTGCTGATCGGCTGCGCCGTCGCGACGCCGGAGCTGCTGGGCTCGCTGATCGACAAGCTCTTCGCGTGGGCGAAGGATCCGCAGCCCGGCCTTGCCGGGAGCCTTCTGCCGGGAATCGGCATCCTGCTCGGCATCTATGCCGTGCAGGGCGGCGTCACCTATGGGAAATACTATCTCCTGCAAAGCATCATCAGCCGCTTTTACTGCGCGGGCATGCGCATCCGCCTGTCGGACAAGCTGCGCCGTCTGCCCGTGTCCTACATGGACAAGACCCCGGCCGGAGACGTCATCGACCGCATGATGGACGACGTCAGCGACATGGCGGACAGCGTTTACGGCATCGTGGATATCCTGCTCTCCGGCTTTCTGCAGATGATCGTCATCGCGGCGATCCTTTTCCTGACAGACTGGCGCATGGCGATCCCCGTGGTGCTGCTCTCTCCGCTGTCGGTCCTTCTGTCGTCGAAAATGGCGGGGCTCGGGGAAAACCACTGGGACAAGCAATATGAGCTGAGCGGCAAGCTCACCGCTCTTGCGGAAGAGGCCTTCACCAATTACCCGACGACCAAGGCGTTCAACCGGGAGGAGGAGCTGCAGAGGAAATACGACGCGCTCTCCGAGCGCCAGCAGCAAAGCGGCATCCGCGGCCACTTCCTCTCCTCGATCGTCCAGCCCGTCATAGCACTGGTGAACGCGCTGGCGTATATCGCCGTGACCGTCGTTGGCGGCTGGCTGATCCTGCACCGCGGTATGTCCGTCGGCACCGTGGCCACGGTCATCCTCTTCACCCGGCAGTTCTCCGGCCCGCTGGAGAGGATCGCGTTCGGCCTGGGCTATATCCAGCATGTCAAGGCGGCCGCCAAGCGCGTCTTTACCATCCTGGATCTGCCCGAGGAGCCGGACCCCTCCGGACGTGTGGAAGCCCCCACGCGCGGCAGAGTGGAGATCCGCCACGTGGATTTTTCCTACGACCCCGGGAAACCGCTGATCCGCGATCTCTGCATGGACGTGCAGCCCGGACAGAAGGTGGCCATCGTCGGCCCCACCGGCGCGGGCAAGACAACCATCGTCAATCTGCTCATGCGCTTTTACGACTTCAGGACCGGGCAGATCCTGATCGACGGACGCGACGTTTCCGAACTCTCGCGCGCCGAGAACCGCAAGCTCTTCGCCATGGTCCTCCAGGACACCTGGCTCTTCAAAGGCACCGTGGCCGAAAACGTGGCCTACGGCAGCCCCGAGGCCACCCGCGAGGAGATCGTAAGAGCCTGCGACTGCGCCTACTGCGACCATTTCATCCGCCGTCTGCCCGAAGGCTACGATACCGTGATCTCCGAGGACAGCACCGCCGTTTCCTCGGGCCAGAAGCAGCTGCTCACCATTGCCCGCGCCCTGCTGGCCGACCGGCCGCTGCTGATCCTGGACGAGGCCACCTCCAATGTGGACACCCGCACGGAACTGCTGATCCAGAAGGCCATGGACCGTTTGATGAGCGGCCGCACCTGCTTCGTCATCGCGCACCGTCTCTCCACCATTGTGGACGCCGATATGATACTGGTCGTCCGGGACGGACAGATCGTCGAGCAGGGGACGCACCGATCCCTGCTGGCACAGAAGGGCTTTTACTACGAGCTGTTCCAGAGCCAGTACGCGATATGAGCCGTTTTTCCCACAAAAAAAAGGACCGCTCTCCCCAACGGGAGAGCGGTTTTGCTTTTTTCGCTTATTCAAGGTTCAAATGTTTTTTGAGGATATACCGGGTGAGGAAGAAGAAGGCCGCGCCGATCAGGATCTCCGTCAGGATGGCCGAGCCCATCGCTCCCGCCGCCATGCCGAGCCCGCTGACGGTGAGTTCGCCGTTTGCGGTGAACATGCCCCAGCTGGAGCCGAAGCCCAGCAGCCGCTCCACGAGGCCGCTCGAGACGCCCACGCCAAAGAGAATGTTCAGCACGATGCCGATGCCGACGTAAGCCAGCAGCGCCCAGAGCGCGCGGTGCTTTTTCGCCAGATGACCCAGCGCGATCGCCGCGTAGATCTTCAGCGTCTGCGCCGCGGCGGAAACAAGGAAGAGCACGACGCCCTCGACGAGCACCCAGGGAAAGACCGAGGGAAGCTCAAGCTGTGCCAGCATGCGCCAGAACTCGACCCAGCCTTCGGCAAAGCCCGCGGGCCGGTAGACGGTGACAAGCAGAACGCCGCTCAGCAGCGCGACGAGACCGGAGACGATCTCGAGGATCAGCGCGGTCAGCCCCTTCGAAGCGATGTGCGCCCCGGCCGAGGCGGGCAGCGTGTGCATCAGATAGCCCTCGTCGCCGAGGAGACCCTTGTAGAAGCGCTCGCATACAAAGATCAGCGCGAGCACCGCCATCGCGATGAACAGACCGAAGAGGATCATGGAGGGCAGTACGCCCAGCAGGAAGGTGACGAGGCCGCTGCTTCCGCCTTCGATGTCGACGACGTAGCGGAACGAGAGGCCGATCAGTACGCTCAGCGCCACCGCGGCGATCCAGAGCGGCCCGAACTTGCGCAGGCAGGAGCGCAGGTCGTATTTCATCAGTTTACCAAGCATGTTCTTGTCCTCCCTCTTCAAAGCTGCGCGCGGAACATGTCGCGGAAGAGCTGGTCGACGCTGCCGCCGGTCCGCTCGCGGATGCTGTCCACGCTCTCGTGCAGGACGATCTCGCCCTGCCGCAGGAACACGGCCTCGTCGAGCACCTGCTCGACGTCGAGGATCAGGTGCGTCGAGATCAGCACCGTGCCGTCCTCGCTGTAATTCGTCAGGATCGTGCGCATGATGAATTCGCGCGCCGCCGGGTCGACGCCCGCGATCGGCTCGTCGAGCAGATAGAGCTTCGCACTCCGGGACATGACCAGCATCAGCTGCATCTTCTCGCGCGTGCCCTTGGAGAGCGTCTTGATCGCCAGCTTCCCGTCCAGACCCAGCGCACGGCACATCTCGGCAGCCTTCGCGCGGTCAAAGTCGGCGTAGAAGTCGGAGAAAAGGTCGATCATGTCGCTCACGCGCATCCACTCGGGGAAGTAGCCGCGGTCGGGCAGATAGCTGATGATCCTTTTTGTCGCAACGCCCGGGGCGTTCCCGTCGATGCGGACCTCGCCCGCGGAGGGCTGCAGCAGCCCGTTGAGGATCTTGATCAGCGTCGTCTTACCCGAGCCGTTGGGCCCCAGCAGACCGACGATCCTGCCCGAGGGCAGGCTGAGATTGACGTTGTTGAGCGCACGCACCTCGCCGAAGCTGCGGCTGAGATTTGCGCATCTGACCAATTCGTTCATGTTTCCTCCTCCGTTTTCGCTGCGGCGAACTCCGCGGCCTGTGCGCGGGAATAGCCCAGCTCCTTCATCTCCGAAAAGTATTTTTCTCTCAGCTCCGCCGCGAGACGATTTCGCATCGCGTCGAGCACGCCCACATCCTCGGTCACGGTGCGGCCGACGGTGCGGTTTGTAATCACGAGACCTTCGCTCTCCAGCTGGCCGAGCGCGCGCTGCATCGTGTTCGGGTTTACGCCGGCCTCGGCGGCCAGATCCCGCACCGTCGGAAAGCGCGAGCCCGGCGGATAAGCGCCTGTCACGATCCGTCGGCCGAGCTGCTCGGACAGCTGCATCCAGATCGGACGAGAGTTCTGCAGGTCAAAGTCCATGTCCGCCCTCCTTTTGTATGTTTGTATTAAGCGATTAATACATTACTACAACAGTACAATTCTGTCAAGCCTTTTTCGCAATTTTTTTCTCCTGCGGGAAAGAAAGGGAGCGTTCTCGACGGAAAGCGTTGATAATCGGCGAAGGTCATACTATAATAAACCATACGATGAAACGGTTGTGAAGATATGAAAGACAAGACGGCTCTTTTGAAAATACGCTTCGTGCTGCTCATGGCGCTTTTCGGTCTGCTAGGCCCGCTGGTGCGGGCGATCGGCCTGCCGTCGCCGGTGACGGCCTGTCTGCGGGCCTGGGTCAGCGCCGCGGCGCTCCTCGCTTTTTGCCTCGTCTCCCGCCGGCCGATCAACCGGGAGGAATTGAAGCGCACGCTGCTGCCCATGGCGGCGTGCGGCGCGCTGATCTCGCTCGATTGGATCGGGCTGTTCGCGGCCTACCATTACACGACGGTCGCCACGGCGACGGTGTGTTATTACATCGAGCCGGTTTTGATCCTGCTGGCCTCGCCGCTGCTGCTCAATGAGCGCTTTACCGCGCGGCATCTCATCTGCGCGCTCACGGCTTTCGTCGGGATGATCTTTGTCTCCGGCGTTGCCGACAACGGCTTCGCCGCCGCCGACATACGCGGGCCGCTTTTCGCGCTGCTCGGCGCGGCGGGCTACGCCTCCGTGGTCCTTATCAACAAAAGGATCCCGGACGGCGACAGCATCCTGCGCACGACCGTGCAGCTCAGCGTCGCGGCGCTGGTGACGACGCCCTACGTGCTTCTGACCGAGCGCGGCGCCGTCTCGATCGATCTGCGCGGCGCCGTACTGCTGCTTCTGCTCGGCGTCGGACTCACCGCGATCCCGTATATCATCTATTTCAGCCTGATCGTACGGATCCCCGCGCGCAGCGTTGCGATCTTCTCCTATGCCGATCCGGTCATGGCGGTGCTGCTGTCGATGTTCCTGCTCGGCGAGAAGATGACGCTCTTCGGTCTTGTCGGCACGGTGCTGATCATCGGCGCGGCCATGATCTCCGAGCTGGGCGGGAACAAAACGCGGCCCGAGACGTCTGATGAAATGAAAACCAATCATGAAAAGGAGAAGGATCATGAATAAAAAGATGATGTTGTGCCTGACGCTCGTACTCGCGCTCGCGCTGCTCGCGGGCTGCGGCTCGGCTCCTGCCGCCGCCCCTACGGCGGAAGAGCCTGCGGTCGGCCTGCCGAATCCTGTGAAATCATCCTCCGCAGAGGAGATCGCGCAGCGCTTCGGCGTGGAGATGAAGGCTCCGGATGGGGCGGAAGAGGTATCCTGGGTGATCATCGAGGGCGAGATGCCCCTTGCCCAGATGGGCTATTCGCTCGACGGGATCGTTTACAACTGTCGCGTCGCGAAGGCGGAGGCCTATACGGATATCTCCGGCATGTATTACGAATGGCAGGAGGTCGGAGCCGAGGAAGGCGACGGCGGATCGATCCGCCTGATCCCCGGCGGTCCCGGTGTGGCCGACCGTTTCGACGCGCCGAGCGGGATGCTGTACAGCGTCTCGGTAGGTAACGGAGCGGGACCGGAGCTCCTGGAAAAAGCGGCTCGGACGCTGTGGGGCGAGAGCTCCGACGAAGAGCTTGCGGCCCTGCTGGACGAGCTGCGCGGACGGGTCTTCCCCGGCACGGCGGGCAGCTCGCTTTCCGCAGCGGCCTGCGCGGCGGAGATGGCGGACTTTTTCTTCGAGAGCGGCGTCAGTCCCGACGCGGTCGACCGCAGCGTACGGGAAATGCAAGCCTCTCTCCCGCAGGAGGACGCGCAGCTTTTCGAGATGCAGCTGGACGCCGTTGTCGGCGCTTTCTCAAATCTGACCGCGGAGAACGGAAAGGGCCTGCTTGACGACTGCGGCTATGCCGCGGCGCACTTTCCCTGGGACGCGGAAAACGTCCGGAACTGCTTTGTCGCCATGCTCGGTTCGGACTGATCCGGGCAATAAAAAACTGCCTCCGTGCCGCAATGCGCACGGAGGCAGTTTTGTTATCTTGTTTATTGCAGCGTCTTCAGCAGCGCCTCGGCGCAGCGCAGGCCGTCCACGGCGGCGGAGGTGATGCCGCCCGCGTAGCCTGCGCCTTCCCCGCAGGGATAGAGCCCGCCGACGGCGGGGGAGACCAGATCCTTCCCGCGCAGGATGCGCACGGGAGAGGAAGAGCGCGTCTCCGGCGCGGTCAGCACCGCGTCGGGATCGTCAAAGCCGCGCAGTTTTTTCCCGAACTCCGGGATCGCGCGCGCGAGAACGGAGCTGATCTTCTCCGGCAGGATCCCGTGCAGCTCGCCCCAGACGACGCCCGGGCGATAGCTTGGCGTTACGCTCCGCGCTCCCGCGCTCGGCTTTGCGGCGAGAAAATCGCCGACCAGCTGCGCAGGGGCGCGGTAATCCCCGCCGCCGCAGGCATAAGCCGCACGCTCGATCTCCCGCTGCCATTCCATGCCCGCAAAGAGTCCGGGAGAGGGGAAATCCTCGGGCCGGAGCGTGACGAGCAGCGCCGCGTTGGCGTTTTCCCCGTCGCGGCGTGAGCAGCTCATGCCGTTGGTCACGACGCCGCCCGCCTCCGAGGCCGCGGCGAAGACCTGCCCGCCGGGGCACATGCAGAAGGTATAGGCGCTCTCACCGTCGGGGAAATGGACGTTCAGAGAATAGTCGGCCGGGGGGAGATCGTCTCCGCGCTCGCGGCCGTACTGGGCGCGGTCGATCGTGATCTGCCGGTGCTCGATGCGCACGCCCATCGAAAAGGGTTTTCTTTCCATCGGGATACCGAGATCATGCAGCATCGAAAAAGTATCCCGCGCCGAGTGCCCGATCGCAAGGATCAGCTTTGAGCAGGGGAGCGCATAGTCTCCTTCCGGAGAATGCACCCGCGCGCCGCTCAGGAGGCCGTTTTCCGTCTCCAGCCCTTCGAGCCGCGAGAAAAAGCGCAGCTCGCCGCCGCAATCGACAATGTCCCGCCGGATGGCCTTGACCACGCCGCCGAGCACGTCCGTGCCGATGTGCGGCTTGGCGTCGAAGAGGATCTCCTCCTGAGCGCCGTGCTCGTAAAACTGCCGCAGCACCCAGGCGATACGCTCATCGTGGGTGCCGGTGTTGAGCTTGCCGTCGGAAAAGGTCCCGGCGCCGCCCTCGCCGAACTGAACGTTGTTCTCTCCGTCCAGCGGGCCGCCCGAGCGGAAACGCTCCACCGCCGCGAGGCGGGAATCGACGTCGCCGCCGCGCTCGAGCACGATGGGGCGCGCGCCCGCGCGTGCGAGCAGCAGCGCGGCGAACATGCCCGCCGGGCCGAAGCCGACGACGACGGGGCGCTCGGTGCAGTCCACATGCGGGATCGGGTATTCCTTTTCCCGATACGGGGCGATATCCGGCCCCGCCTTCCGCGCGAGCAGCTTTTTCTCTCCTTCTCCGAGCTCGACGGCGAGCGAACAGACGTAGTGGATATCGTCCTTGCGCCGCGCGTCGAGCGAGCGCCGTACGAGCTTTTGCGACAAGATCTCGCCGGGCCGGACGCCCAGCTTTTTCGCTGCGCGCTCGCGCAGCGCGTCCGGTTTTTCGCCCGGAGCGAGACGGAGACCGCGCAGCAGTATCATTCTCCCAGCCTCCCCGCCAGCGCGCCGCTCGCCCAGGCCCACTGCAGATTATAGCCGCCGCAGTCGCCGTCGATGTCCAGCACCTCGCCGCAGGCGAAAAGCCCGGGCACAAGGCGGCTCTGCAGCGTCTCGGGGTCAAACTGCGCGGTGGAGACGCCGCCCGCCGTGACCTGCGCCGCGTCAAAGCCCGCTGTCCCGCGCAGCTCCAGCGTAAAGGCGCGGCAGGCCGTCAGCACGCGCGCAAGATCCCCGTCGGAGAGCGTACGCAGCGGCGCGGCGCCGGAGAGCGCGGCGTATTTCACGCACATGCGTCCGAGCCGATTGTGCAGCATGCCGCACAGCAGCTCGCCCGCCTCCAGCTCCGGCATCGCGCCGCGCCTTGCGCGCAGCATGGCGAGCAGCTCCTCCGTCTCGCGGCCGCGGAAGAAATCAAAGCTGATCGCGGCGCCGGCGCCGCAGACGGAGGCCGCGCGCGAGACGTCGAACACGGCCGGGCCGGACACGCCTCTCTCGGTGAACTGCACTTCGCCCTCGCTGCGGGCGAGCGCTTCGCCGCCCTGCCGCAGCGTGACGGCAGCGTCGGCGCGGACGCCCTTCAGCGCGCGGGGATAATCCGGCGCGGTGAGCAGCGGCGTCAGCGCGGGACAGAGCTTCGTGCGGCCGTGACCGAGACCCTTCAGGATCTCATAGCCGTCCGTGACGCCGCCGAGCTTGCCGCCGGCCGCGCCGCCGCAGGCAACGATCAGGGCGTCGGCGGAGAAGCGCTCATTCTCGCAGAAGACGGCGAAGCCGCCCTTTTCGCGCCGGACGGAGACCACGCGGCAGGCGGTGTGCACTTCCACCCCCGCGGCCTCGAGCGCAAGGCGCAGCACGTCGAGCACGCTGTTGGCGGAGTTCGACAGCGGATAGACCCGCCCGCCGTACTCCTCCTCGGTCAGCAGACCGAGAGAGGTGAAAAAAGCGAGCGTGTCCGAGGGCGTAAAGCGCGCGAGCGCAGGACGCGCGAAGGCGGCGTCCCCGCCGTGGTAATGCTCGGGCGCCGCGCCGGTATTCGTCAGGTTGCAGCGTCCGTTGCCCGTTGCGAGCAGCTTGCGCCCCAGGCGCTGCTGCCGTTCGAGCAAAATGACGCGGTTATCCGGGCGTTTGGCGGCGGTGAGCGCGGCCATCAGGCCGGAAGCGCCGCCGCCGATCACGAGTACGGTGTTCATCCTTCATCCCCTGTAAAGCATGTCCGGACCGACCGGCGTATAGAAGCGCGCGGCGACCTTGTCCGGATCGCGCGTCTCGGCGAGGATCCACATGATCTTCGCCAGCGCGGCCTCGCTGGTCATATCATAGGCCTCAAGCACGCCGCGGCTCTCCTTGAGACGGTGACCGACGCTGTACACCGAGAGATCCGAGCCCTCGTTCTGCACCTGGGTGGTGACGACGATGTATTTTCCCGCGCCGGTGTGGCGGCGGACCACCTCGAAAAGCCTGTCGTCGCTGTACGAGGGCAGACCGCCCACGCCGAAGCATTCCATGATGACGGCGTCCTTGCGCGCGAGCAGAAAGTCCATCAGCTCCACATCGGTGCCGGGGATCATCTTGATCAGACCGACGTTGGCGTCAAGCGCAGCGGAGAACAGAGGCGTGTCGGCGTATTCGCTCTCGATATAGCACAGCAGCCGTCCATCCTGCAGCGTGCCGATGTCCGGATAATTGATGCTCGAAAAGGCCGCGTAGCTCTTCGAGCAGGTCTTCCTCGCGCGCGTGCCGGTGATCACACGGCCGGAAAAGACGATGTTCACACCGTGGATCCTGTCCGAGCAGGCGCAGACGAAAGCGTCGGACAAATTGATTTTCGAATCGGTGGAGTCGTAGTTGATCGGCTTCTGCGCACCCGTGAGGATGATGGGCTTTTTCGCGCCGCGCACGAGATAGGACAGCGCGGCCGCCGTATAGGCCATCGTGTCCGTACCGTGGGAGATGACGAAGCCGTCGTAGTGGCCGTAGTGCTCGCAGAGCGCGCCTGCGATGCGCAGATAGTGCGCCGGCGTGATGTTCGTCGAGTCGATGGAAAACAGCGAAAGGCAGTCCACCTCGCACAGAGAGGAGATCGACGGGACCGCGCGCAGCAGCTGCGCGGGCGTGAGCTCGGGGCTCAGTCCTTCCGGCGTCATCTCCGAGGCGATCGTCCCGCCCGTACCGATCATGAGGATCCGTTTCATTTCATGTTCCTCCCCCAAATCCGTTCTATCCCGAATTATACCAATCGCAGCGGAAATATGCAACGAGTGGAAACGGAAAAAGGAAAGTTGAAATTTGTCCGGATCGATGATATAATACACCAGTTACAAGAAAAAGGAGGCTGCGGCGTGGGCGAGACACGGCTTACCTTCAAGCGCTATGAGAAAAAATATCTCCTCTCCCGCGGGCAGTATGAAAAGCTGTTCCGTGCGCTGGAGGATCATATCGTGCCCGACCAGTATTTCCGAAGCACGGTCTGCAGCCTGTACTACGACACCGACGACTATGCGCTCATCCGTCACTCGATCGAGGCTCCCGTCTACAAGGAAAAGCTGCGCCTGCGCAGCTACGGCGTTCCGGGACCGGAGGATACGGTCTTTATCGAGCTGAAAAAGAAATACAAGGGCATGGTCTACAAACGCCGCCTCACCATGCGCGCGGCAGAGGCCGCAGCCTATCTCGCCGGCGAGGCTCCGCCGCCCGAGCGCTCGCAGATGACGCGCGAGATCGACTGGTTCCTGCACGAGAACGACGTGAAGCCCAAAGCCTACATCGCCTGCGACCGCACGGCCTGGGTGGCAAAGGACGATCCCGAGCTGCGCATCACCTTCGACGAGAACCTGCGCTGGCGCGAGAGCGAGCTCGATCTCACGCTCGGCAGCGCGGGCGAGCCCCTTGTCGAGCCCGGAAGCGTGCTCATGGAGATCAAGATCCCCGGTACCGCGCCGCTGTGGCTGGCGCATCTGCTCTCGGAGCTCTCGCTTTTCCCCACCGGCTTTTCCAAATACGGCACCTGTTACAGGGACCATATCCTCAGCGAATACTTTAACGGAGTGATCAAGTGTGTTTAATTGTGTGATCCCCGCGGCCATGACCGTTTCCGCATTTCTGATCTGCCTGCTCAGCGCGCTCGTGCTGGGCGTGCTGACCGCGCTGGTCTTTTCCTTCCGCAGTGAGCACAGCGGCAATCTGCCTTTCGCGCTCGTGCTGGTGCCGCCCATCGTCACGCTGGTGATCATGATGGTCAACGGCAACATCGGCGCTGGCCTGGGCGTCGCGGGCGCCTTCTCGCTGATCCGCTTCCGCAGCGCCCCCGGCACGGCGCGCGAGCTCAGCGGCCTGTTCACCGGCACGGCGATCGGCCTTGCCTGCGGCATGGGCTACGTCGGCATCGCGGCGCTGTTCTTCCTCGTCGTTGCCGTCACCGTGCTCGCGCTCACGCTGCTGCGCTTCGGCGAGAAGAGCCGCAGCTACCGCCATCTTCGCATCACGATCCCGGAAAACCTGGATTACGACGGGCTCTTCGACGATATCTTCGACAAGTACACGACCGACCACGAACTGCACAAGGTCAAGACCAGCAATATGGGCACGCTCTACGAGCTGAGCTACCATATCCACATCAAGGGCGGCGACGTCAGAAAAGATTTCATCGACGAACTGCGCTGCCGCAACGGCAATCTGAACATCGTATGCGGACGGGAATCCGACAAGGACATGCTGTGATATGAAAAAACTGTGTATTATCCTTCTCATACTGGCCCTGGGCCTCGGCGCGCTCACAGGCTGCGGCGACGCCGTGATCGGTCCCGCTCCGACGGCGGAGATTTCCAACGCCGGCGGCAGCACCGCCGACGCCGGCCCCAAAGGGGCGGCCATCACGCTCACGGGAAGCGGCGCGTCTTTTGAAGGCGGCGGCGTGTCCGTATCCGGCGGCACGGTGACGATCGCTTCTCCGGGCAGCTACAGCGTCAGCGGCAGGCTCGACAACGGCTGCATCATCGTCGATACCGGCGAGGTCAAGGGCGACGTCACGCTGACGCTCGCCGGCGCGGATATCACCTGCCTTGACGGCGCGGCGATCCACGTGATCCAGGCCAAAAACTTTGACCTTGTGCTCGAGGGCGGCACGCAGAATCGCCTTGTCTCCGGCTCGGAGGAGACAGTCAGCGACGTCAAGCAGGACGGCGCGGTCATCTTCTGCGAAGACGACCTCGACATCCTCGGCTCCGGCTCGCTGGAGATCCTCGGCTATATCAACAACGGCATCACCTGCAAGGACGATCTGGACATAAAGGACGGAACGATCTCCGTCACGGCCGTATACAACGGCATCAAGGGTTCTGAATCGGTCGAGATCTACGGCGGCAGCATCAGCGTCCGGGCCGGGAACGACGGCGTGAAGTCCACGTCTGCGAGAAAAGAGGGCAAAGGCTTCGTCACGATCGAGGGCGGTGCGCTCGACATCGAATGCGACGGCGACGGCATCGCCGCCGAAACTGTGCTCACGATCAGCGGCGGGGAGATCCGCGTGAAGACCAGCGGCGAGCTTGTCGGCGTCAGCTGCAAGGGCATCAAGGCTGAGACCTCTCTGAACGTGACGGGCGGCACGCTTGAGCTTGACAGCTGGGACCACGCGGTGCGCAGCGGCGGGGACATGCTCCTCTCCGGCGGCGCGCTGACGATCAACTCCCGAAACGGCAAGGGCGTCGTCGCCCACGGCTCGCTGGAGATCAGCGGGAGCGAGCTGGATATCGTCTCCGCCGACGACGGGATCTTCGCCGAGGAGGTGCTGACGCTCTCCGACGGTGTGATCCGCCTGCTTGCCGGCGCCGACGGCCTGAAATCCGGAAGCAAAAACGGAACGGGTGCCGGAAAGCTTGTGATCACGGGCGGCAGCGTGACGCTCAGCGCGTACAGCGATCCCTTCGAGGCGAAGGGCGGCGCCGTGATCACGGGCGGCGCCTTCAACGGCGTCGGCAGCCCGAAAACGCCCAAGGGCTTCTCAGATGAAAGCGCGCAGCGCTCTCTGCTCTTTTTCTTCAACGGCGGCGCAGATACGGCGGCCGAGGTCAGGACCGAAGCGGGAGAACTCGTCGGTGCGATCGAGGCCCGCTGCGGCTATACCTGCGCGATCTTCTCGCGCCCCGAGCTCGCGCCGGGCAGCTACACGCTCAGCCTGGGCACGCTCACGGCGTACGCGGAAGCATAAAGATTTTGTATTCTGGAGGGATCAGCATGTCTTATCCGAAAATATTGACCATACAGGACATTTCCTGCGTCGGACAGTGCTCGCTGACCGTTGCGCTGCCGATCCTCTCGGCGGCGGGCGTGGAGACCTGTATCCTGCCCTCGGCGGTGCTTTCTACGCACACGGCCGGCTTTTCCGGCTTTACGGTGCGCGATCTGACCGAGGATATCCCCGCCATCGCCGCGCACTGGCGCAAAGAAAAGATCGCCTTTGACGCGGTCTATACCGGCTATCTCGGCTCGACCGAGCAGATCGCCTTCGTCAAGGATATCTTCGGCACGCTGCTGCGTGAAGGCGGCCTCTCGATCGTCGACCCGGCGATGGCCGACAACGGAAAGCTCTATCCCGCCTTCGACGGAGCCTACGTCGAGGCGATGAAGGAGCTGGCCTTCGAGGCGGACATTATTCTTCCGAACATTACCGAGGCCTGCTTCCTCACGGGAATGGAGTATCGCGAGAACTATGATGAGAGCTATATCGCCGCGCTGCTGGACCGACTGACGGCCTCCGGCGCGAAGACGATCGTGCTCACAGGCGTGGGGTATGCCCCGGACAGGACCGGCGTCGTCGTGCGCGAGGGGGGACAGACGCGCTATTACGAGCATCGCCGCATCTCCAAGGGCTGCCACGGCACGGGCGACGTGTATGCCTCGGCCTTTGTCGGCGCGCTGATGAACGGCTTCAGCCCCTATGACGCCGCCGTCCTGGCCGCGGACTATACCGTGGGCTGCATCGAGGTCACGCAGGGCGATCCCGAGCATTGGTACGGCGTCAAGTTCGAGCTTGAGCTTCCGAACTTCATCCGTATGCTGGGCAAATAAAAAAGCAGAAAACGGCCGCCGCGGGCTGATGCCCGCGGCGGCCGTTTCCTTTATAACAGATCCCGAAGCGACGCGATCTCGCGGCAGCCTGCGGGCAGGGGAGCGCCCCGCGGCGGGGACTGCGGGGTGTGGATATAGCGGCTCTCCATTCCGACCGACTCCGCCCCGCGGATATCCGTCGACGGATCGTTGCCGACCATCAGAGCCTGCGCCGGCGAGACCCCCGCGCGCGCGAGTGCGGCGCGGAAGAAAGCGGAAGAGGGCTTGCGGCAGCCGAAGTCAGAGGAGAGAAAAATGCCGTCGAAGGCCCCGTCGAGCCCGAGGCGGCTCAGCTCCGGCATCGTAAAGCAGTTCTGCGCGTTGGACAGCAGACAGATCCGCGTTCCTCTCCGCCGCAGCTCGGAAAGCACATCCCGCGCTCCCGGCATCAGCCGCGGCGCGCGGCGGAAGGAGAGAGTGCGGAAGAGCATGGCCGTATCCGAGATACGCTCGTCGGAAACGTTCAGGCCCTTTTCCTCGAACAGGCGGCGAAAGACCTTCCGCAGCTCGATCTCGACTCCCTCCGCACCCAGCTCCGGCCGCGCGGCGGCAAGGGCGTCCGTTTCCTCAGCGCAGAGAGCGAGGTAGCGTGCCTGCAGCTCACGGGCTGTGCAGGGCGCTCCGCACAGCGAAAAGAATTCCGCCGTGCGCCGCCACAGAGAGGGCTTGCTCTCGTCCGTCCAGATATCGACGAGCGTGCCGTAGAGATCGAAAAAAACAGTATCGGGCATCTTTTTCCTGCAGGCTCCTTCTTCCTTTCAATGAAAAAAGTGTACCACGTGCGGGAAAAGGACGCAAGCAAAAGAAAACACCGCTTCTTTTCGAAGCGGTGTTTTCTTTCAAAAAGGCTTTATTTCCACTGGAAGGTGACAAGGCCGTAGATATACAGGCCGAGAACGAGAGCGGGCACAAAGTATTTGAAGATCGGCTTCATCCAGTTTTTGACCTTCAGACCTTTGCCGGCGTTGGCTTCCGCCACGAAGTTGTCCCAGCCCCAGCCGAATTTCCAACAGCAGAAGACCGAGAAAACGAAGGCGCCCAGCGGCAGCAGATTGGTGCTGACGATGAAATCCCAGAAGTCGAGCCAGGCCGAGCCGGGCGCAAAGGGCTGGAAGCTGAAGAGACTGTATCCGAGCGCGGTCGTGATGGCGAGGGCGAAGATGCCGACGCCGCAGATCAGGCAGCCCTTCGGGCGGCTCCAGCCGGTCATCTCGCGCACGCAGGCAAGGATGTTCTCGAACACGGCCAGCTCCGTCGAGAAGGCGGCGAAGACCATGAACAGGAAGAAGAGAGAGCCCCAGACACGGCCGCCGGCCATGTTGTTGAAGACGGTGGCCATCGTGTCGAAGAGCAGGGAGGGGCCGGCGTTGACCTCGATGCCGTAGGTGTAGCAGGCGGGAAAGATGATGAAACCGGCCATGATGGCGACAAAGGTGTCCAGCGCGATGACGTTGACGCTCTCGCCCATCAGGCTGCGCTCGCGGCCGATGTAGCTGCCGAAGATCGCCATCGAGCCGATGCCGAGACTCAGCGAGAAGAAGGCCTGATTCATGGCGCCGACGATGACCGAACCGTCGATCTTGGAAAAGTCGGGCACCAGATAGAAACGAAGGCCCTTCGCCGCGCCGGAGAGCGTGGCGCTGTGCACGGCCAGCACGAGCATCAGCAGGAACAGCGCCCCCATGAGGTATTTCGTCACGCGCTCAAGGCCGCCCTGCAGATCAAAGCTGAGCACGACGAAACCGAGCACCACGGCGATCAGCAGATAGCCGACGTTGATGCCGGGGTTCGTGATCATGCCCACAAAGCCGAGGTCGGCGCTCCTGCCGAGCAGGAACATCACGAAGTAGTACATCATCCAGCCGGTGACGACCGTGTAAAAGGCCATCAGCGCGAGGTTGCCCAGCAGGGCGAGATAGCCGTGGATATGCCATTTCTGCCCGGGCTTTTCGAGCTTTTGATACATGCGGACGGGGCTGGCCTGAGAGGCTCTGCCCATCGCAAATTCCATGACCATCGCGGGCAGGCCGAGCAGGATCAGGCACAGGATGTAGACGAGGACGAAGCCGCCTCCGCCGAACTGGCCCGTCATCCACGGGAATTTCCATACGTTGCCGCAGCCGATCGCACATCCCGCGCTCAGCAGGATAAAGCCCAGCCGACTGCCCAGTTTTTCTCGATTGCCATCCATGCCGATCATTCCTTTCAATAAATATCCGGATTTTTTCCGGAATACAGCTATTATAAACATGCTTATTCAGTTTTTCAACATATTTTTTTATTCCCGAAAAGAATCGCATGCATGAGCTTTTCCCGTGCGGAAGAGAGAACGAAGAGAAGAAGACCGAAAGCGCGGCGCTGACGCGCCGCGCTTTCGGATCGTTTGGCTCTTACAGCTTTTCCAGCAGATAGTCCCCGAATTCCCGGCAGCTCGCGCCGTCCCGGTGCCCTGTGACGACGACGCGACGCTCGGTCTCGGTGCAGAGATGCAGGGCCTCGGCCAGCCGGTCGGCTTTCTCCGGCATGGCGATGTGCCGCAGCAACAGCTCCAGCGCCTTGAGGATGCTGGCGGGGTTGGCATAGTCGCCCTCGCCGCTTTCGATCTTGCGCGGCGCGGAGCCGTGGACGGCCTCGAACATGGCGTACCGACTGCCGAGATTCGCACTGCCTGCCGTGCCGACGCCGCCCTGAATCTGGGCTGCCTCGTCGGTGATGATGTCGCCGTAGAGATTGGGCAGCAGAAACACCTGGAAACGATTGCGTACCGCGGGGTTGACCAGATTGGCCGTCATGATGTCGATATACCAGTCCTCGGCTTCGATATCCGGGTAGTCCGACGCCACCTCATGGGCGATGCGCGAGAACATGCCGTCGGTCTTTTTCATAATGTTGGCCTTGGTGACGATCGCCACGCGGTTTTTGCCGTTGGCGCGGGCGTATTCGAAGGCCATCCGGGCGATACGCCTCGTCCCCGCGTCGGTTGTGACCTTGAAATCCATAGTCAGCTCGCCGGGGATCTCGATGCCGCGGCTGCCCAGCGCGTATTCGCCCTCGGTATTCTCGCGGAAGAAGATCCAGTCGATCCCTTCCTCCGGCACGCACACAGGCCGCACGTTGGCGTAAAGATCCAGCTCGCGGCGCAGCGTGACGTTGGCGCTCTCGAGCGTGCCGCCCTTAGGCGTGGTGGTAGGCCCCTTCAGCAGCACGTCGCAGCCTTTGACGGCTTCGAGCGCATCCGCGGGGACGGCCTGTGCGCAGGCAAGGCGGTCCTCCAGCGTCAGGCCGCGGATCTCACGCAGCTCGACCCGGCCGGAGGCGATCTCGCCGCGCAGAAGTTTTTCGGCTGCGCGGCGGGCTTCCCTCATGATAATGGGGCCGATGCCGTCGCCGTCCGCGATGCCGATGACGATATGGTCGGCCTTCGCGTAATCTTTGCTCTCCGCGCCCTGCGCCATACGCGCCTGCCGCCGGAGCTGCTCCCGCAGCAGAGTCTCAAAATGGCCCGCCGCAGCTGCGATCATCTCTTCTGTCATTGGCTCGCCTCCCTAGTATAGTTCAGCAGACCGCCCGCGAGGAGGATGGCTCTCTGCCGTTCGCTGAAGGAGCAGAGAAGGGGGATCTTCTCTCCGTCTGCCTCCAACATGATCGTACCGCTCTCCATGCCCGCGTGGATATCGTACAGGCGCAGCCTCTCGCCCTGCCGCAGCCGCTCATAGTCCGCCGGATCCGCAAAACAGAGCGGCAGGATCCCGGCGTTGATGAGGTTGGCCGCGTGAATGCGGGCGAAGCTCTTTGCGATCACCGCGCGCACGCCCAGGTACAGCGGCGCCAGCGCGGCGTGCTCGCGGGAGGAGCCCTGCCCGTAGTTTGCGCCCCCGACGAGAATGCTCTGCCCCGCGGCCTTCGCACGCTCGGGGAAGCGAGGGTCTACGGCGGAGAAACAGAATTCGGAGATCTTTGGGACGTTGGAGCGATAGGGCAGGATCTTTGCTCCGGCCGGCATGATATGGTCTGTGGTGATGTTGTCGCCCAACTTCAGCGTAAGCTCGGCGCTGATGCTGTCCTCCACGGGCCGGCCGATCGGCACGGGGCGGATGTTCGGGCCGCGCAGCACCTCCACACGCTCCGCTTCCTCCGCTGCGGCGGGCGGCAGCACGCCGCTGTCGTCGATCCGAAAGCTCTCGGGGAGACTTACGGAAAGCGATGCGATGCCGAGCGTCCGGGGATCGGTGATCTCGCCCGTGAGGGCCGAGGCGACAGCCGTCTCCGGCGACACGAGATAGACTCTCGCGTCACGCGTCCCGCTGCGGCCTTCAAAGTTGCGGTTGAAGGTTCGCAGACTGACGCCGCCGGAATTGGGCGAGAAGCCCATCCCGATGCAGGGGCCGCAGGCGCATTCCAGCAGGCGCGCGCCGGAGGAGAGGATATCGCTCAGATCTCCGCTGTCGGCGAGCATGGTGAGCACCTGACGCGAGCCGGGCGAAACCGACATGCTCACCGACGGCGCGATCGTACGTCCCCTGAGCATGGCCGCGGCCTTGCGCATGTCGTACAGCGAGGAATTGGTGCAGGAGCCGAGACAGACCTGATCGACCTTCACGCCCTTGAGACTGCTCACGGGAACCACCCGATCGGGCATGTGCGGGCAGGCGATCAGCGGCTCCAGCGCGTCCAGATCAATGGTGACGATCCTTTCATATTCCGCGTCGGGGTCGGCCGAGAGCGGAACAAAGTCCGCTTCCCGTCCCTGCGCCTTCAGAAAAGCGCGGGTTTGCCTGTCGGAGGGAAAGATCGAACTGGTCGCGCCCAGCTCGGCGCCCATGTTGGTCACGGTCGCCCGTTCGGGGACCGAAAGAGATTTCACGCCCTCGCCGCCCCATTCGATGACGCGGCCCACGCCGCCCTTCACGCTGAGGATGCGAAGGATCTCCAGGCTCAGATCCTTGGCTGTGACGAAGGGCCGCAGGCGGCCTTTGAGCTCGACCTTGAGCACGCGCGGCATGGCGATGTAATAGGCGCCTCCGCCCATGGCCACCGCGACGTCCAACCCGCCGGCCCCGAAGGCCAGCATGCCCAGTCCGCCCGCCGTGGGCGTGTGGCTGTCAGAACCGATCAGCGTTTTGCCGGGAATGCCGAAGCGCTCGAGATGCACCTGATGGCAGATCCCGTTTCCGGGGCGGGAGAACCATATCCCGTATTTCTTCGTCACCGACTGGAGATAGCGGTGGTCGTCCGCGTTTTCAAAGCCGGACTGGAGCGTATTGTGGTCCACATAGGCGACCGAGCGCTCGGTACGCACCCGATCTACGCCGATGGCCTCGAATTCCAGATAGGCCATCGTACCCGTGGCGTCCTGCGTCAGAGTCTGGTCGATGTGCAGCGCCAGCTCCTCTCCGGGGACCATGCTGCCGGAAAGCAGATGCGCCGCGAGGATCTTTTCTGTCAGACTGCGCCCCATATCAAAGCTCCATTTCCGCCATGCTGGCTCTGGCGCGCTCGGTGTGGGACAGGACTGCCTGCTGCGTGCGCTCCGGATCGTGCGCGGCGAGCGCCTCGTAGATCGCCTCGTGCTCGCGGATGGATTCCTCGGCGCGGCTGCGCTTGCGCACGGAGGCGATACGGTATTTGGCGATCTTCTTGTGAAGGCGGTTGAGCACGTCAAAATAGACCTTGCTGCCGCAAGAGGCGTAGAGAAGCTCGTGAAAGAGCGAATCGAGGTTCTTGATCTGGTCGGAGCTGTCGCTGCGCTGACGCTCAAGGTGGATGTGCTGCAGATCCAGCGCGTCCCGCATCCGGCGAAGCTGCTCGTCCGAAATGCGCTCAGCGGCGCGGCGCGCCGCAAGGCCCTCCAGATGGAGGCGGATCTCAAACATGTCCAGCATGTCCTCGCGCGTGATGCCCACCACGACCACGCCGCGGCTGGTGTCCTCGAGGATGTTTTCCTGCTCCAGACGACGGATCGCCTCGCGCACGGGCGTGCGGCTGACGCCAAGCTCCGCGGAAAGACGCTGCTCGCTGAGAAGCTCGCCGCGCGGGTACTTGCCCGCCAGGATCTCCCGCTCGAGCTGCTCGAAAACCTGATCCGCGATGGAAATGTTCCTGTGTTCCATTCTCTGCGATCCTCCTGTTCAGTGTTTCGCCGGGAAGCGGTCTCCCGCGAGCTCCCGTATCCTGGTCTCCAGCTCCTCCGTCCCGAGAGAGGTGGTGCGGCCGTCCTCATACTGACGGTCGACCCAGTCCTTGAGCGCGGCGACCAGCGGATCGTGCTTGGTGAGCTCGTTCTCACCGCTGAGATGATAGTTCCGGTTGATCCAGTAGGCGATCCCCGCCAGCCCGGAGGTCTTTCCCACCGCGACCGTTGCCGGACGGTTGAGGAGCTTGTCCGTGTTGAAGATGTTGTAGATCTCCTCATCCTTCAGCAGTCCGTCGGCGTGGATTCCGGCGCGGGTCACGTTGAAGTTGCGCCCCACGAAGGGCGTCATCGGCGGGATCTCATAGCCGATAACGTTCCGGTAGTACTCGCCGATCTCCGTGATGGCAGTCGGGTCCATCCCGTCTAGCGAGCCGCGCAGGGAGGCATACTCGAAGACCATGGCCTCCAGCGGGACGTTGCCCGTGCGCTCGCCGATCCCCAGCATGGTACAATTCACGCCGCTGGCACCGTAAAGCCAAGCTGTCGCCGCATTGGACACCGCCTTGTAAAAGTCGTTGTGCCCGTGCCACTCCAGGTTTTCGCTGCGGACGCCGGAGTAGTGCTGCAGACCGTAGATGATGCCGGGGACGCTCCGCGGCAGGGCCACCTCGGTGTACGGCACGCCGTATCCCATTGTGTCGCAGGCGCGGATCCGAACCGGGATCCCCGCCTCCTCGGACAGACGCATCAGCTCGTTGACGAAGGGCACCACGAAGCCGTAAAAGTCGGCCCGCGTAACGTCCTCGAGATGGCAGCGGGGCATGACGTCCGCCTCAAAGGCGTCCTTCACGGTGGCCAGATAGTGCTCCATGGCCTCGCGGCGGGTCATCTTGAGCTTCTTGAAGATATGATAGTCGCTGCAGGAGACCAGAATGCCGGTCTCACGCACGCCGAGCTCCCGGACTGCGCGGAAATCCTCGCGGCTGGCGCGGATCCAGGTCGTGATCTCCGGAAAGCGCAGGCCCAGATCCTGACAGCGGCGGATCGCCTCACGGTCGCGGGGACTGTAAATGAAGAACTCCGTCTGGCGGATGATCCCGTAAGGGCCGCCGAGACGCGAGAGCAGCTTGAACAGGTCGACGATCTGATCCGGCGTGTAGGGATTGATCGATTGCTGCCCGTCGCGGAAGGAGGTGTCTGTGATCCAGATATCCTCCGGCATATTCATGGGGACGCGCCGGTGGTTGAACGCCACCTTGGGCACCTCGTCGTATTGATAGACGTTCCGGTACAGAACCGGCTCCTTCACATCCTGAAGAGAGTAGCGGTAATCGTTCTCCTCCAGCAGATTGGTCTTGGGAGATAGCTCCAGCATGGTGAGACCTCCGTTTGCTTCGATTGTGTGGTTGTATACAGTTATACTGCTATACTCGCGTTTCGTCAATCCTTTTTCTGTCAAAGAGGGGGAAAAAGCTTTCATGTTGTCCGTGACGAGAGCGAAAGGGGGGAGAAAAAAACAGTCACCCCGGCGAGGGGTGACTGTTTCGCTGTATGATCGTCTGTTTTGATGATGACAGAGAGACGGCGCGGGTCTCAGGCAAGGCTGTTCTGAACGGCCACGGCCACGGCCACGGTCGCGCCGACCATGGGGTTGTTGCCCATGCCGAGGAAGCCCATCATCTCCACGTGAGCGGGGACGGAGGACGAGCCGGCAAACTGGGCGTCGGAGTGCATGCGGCCCATGGTGTCGGTCATGCCGTAGGAGGCGGGGCCGGCGGCCATGTTGTCGGGATGCAGCGTGCGGCCCGTGCCGCCGCCGGAGGCAACGGAGAAATACTTCTTGCCCTGCTCCACACACTCTTTCTTGTAGGTGCCGGCGACCGGGTGCTGGAAGCGGGTGGGGTTGGTAGAATTGCCGGTGATGGAGACGTCTACGCCCTCGGCGTGCATGATGGCCACGCCCTCGCGTACGTCGTCCGCGCCGTAGCAGCGCACGTTGGCGCGCTCGCCGGTGGAATAGGGGATCTCACGGACGATCTTCAGCTCGCCGGAGAAGTAATCGAACTGGGTCTGCACATAGGTGAAGCCGTTGATGCGGGAGATGATCTGCGCCGCGTCCTTGCCCAGACCGTTGAGGATGACGCGAAGAGGCTGCCTGCGGACCTTGTTGGCGTTGCGCACGATGCCGATCGCGCCCTCGGCGGCGGCGAAGGACTCGTGTCCGGCGAGAAAGGCGAAGCACTTGGTCTCGTCGCTGAGGAGCATCGCGGCCAGATTGCCGTGGCCGATGCCGACCTTGCGGCTTTCCGCCACGGAGCCGTCGATACAGAAGCTCTGCAGGCCGACGCCGATATAGCGGGCGGCCTCCTCGGCGTTCCTGGCACCGGCCTTCAGCGCGATGGCCGCGCCGACGCAGTAGGCCCAGCAGACGTTCTCAAAGCAGATGGGCTGGATGCTTTTGGCGATCTCATAGGGATCAAAGCCGGCGGCCTTGCAGATCTCGCGGGCCTCCTCCACGGAGGCGATGCCGTACTGAGCCAGTACGCCGTTGATCTTGCCGATACGGCGGTCGTAGTTTTCAAATAATGCCATCGTCTGCTCCTCCCTTATTCCTCGCGGGGATCGATGTACTTTACGGCCGCGTCCCACTGGCCGTAGTGGCCGGTGGCCCTCTTGAGCGCTTCGTTCGCGTCCATGCCGCCCTTGATAAAGTCCATCATTTTGCCGAGACTGACAAACTCGTAGCCGATGATCTCGCCCTCGGCGTTGAGCGCCATGCGGGAGCAGTAGCCCTCGGTCATCTCCAGATAACGCGGGCCCTTTTCCTTCGTGGCGAACATGGTGCCGATCTGTGAGCGCAGGCCCTTGCCCAGATCCTCCAGCGAGGCGCCGACGAGCAGTCCTCCCTCGGAGAAGGCGCTCTGGGTGCGGCCGTAGACGATCTGCAGGAACAGTTCGCGCATGGCGGTGTTGATCGCGTCGCAGACAAGGTCGGTGTTCAGCGCCTCGAGCAGCGTCTTGCCGATCAGGATCTCAGAGGCCATGGCCGCGGAGTGGGTCATGCCGGAGCAGCCGAGCGTCTCGACCAGCGCCTCCTCGATGATGCCGTCCTTGACGTTGAGCGTCAGCTTGCAGGCGCCCTGCTGGGGAGCGCACCAGCCCACGCCGTGGGTGAAGCCGGAGATGTCTCCGATCTGCTTGGCCTGCACCCATTTCCCTTCTTCGGGGATCGGGGCGGGGCCGTGGTATGCGCCCTTGGCGACAGGACACATATGGGTGACTTCCGCGGTGTAATTCATAGGCCATTCCTCCTGTTAAAATAAAACTGATGCCTCTGCTTGTTTTGCGGAAGTCATCAGCTGCTTTTCAGCATGTTTGAGGGAGAATGCCGCTCCCTTGAATAAAAAAATAACAGATTATTCGACGGAAAGCAAGTGCTATTCCCCAAAAGCGTGGAACAAAAGAGTTCAAAACGGATTGCGGTCACCGTTTCCCGCGTGATACAATACAAAAAGAAAAAACGGCGCGGAGGACGGCATATGATCAGCATCGGGGAATACAGGGATATCGTTTCGGAGCTGCTCGACGAGCTGCCGCCCGAGTTTTTCCGGGAGCTCTCCGGCGGCGTGACCGTGTCGGAGGCGCTGGTGATCCCGGACTATGCCCGCGGAGACGATCTTTATACTCTGGGGCAATACCAGGTCAGCCCCGGCATCCGGCAGATCACCATGTTCAAGGGCTCGTTTGACCGGGTCTATCCGCAGGCGGACGCGGCGGAGGCCCGCCGGCTTCTGCGCGGCATCCTGCGCCATGAGTTCCGGCACCATCTGGAGTATCTGGGCGGCGTACACAATTCCTCCTCTCTCGAAGCGGAGGACGAACGGGAAAAGCAGGCCTATCTGTCTCAGCATCCAAACTGAAAAAGCGCATCAGCGTATCGTGCCGGACAAAGAAACTGAAGTTGAACCGGCAGACACAGGAAAGCGACGGCGCGGGACGGAGCGGCGCTTTCGATCTGCGGGTGGGATCGTCAGTCCTCGTCGCCGCAGTCAAAGATCGCTTTATTGGCGATCAGGCTGCCGTATTCGCTCTTCCAGCGCAGATGCGGCTCGGAGACGTCGTAAGCGGGCAGAGCGTCCTTCCGCATGTCCATGACGATCATCATGTCATAGCGGTTCGCTCTGTCGGAATTGGACAGCCTGACGTCGATCCCGCGGATGCCCGGTATGAAAAGCGTCTGCTCGAAAATGTGCCTTACCGGCTTTTCGAGCGCGTGGAAATCTGTCCCGTCCACAAATTTTACAATGATATAATGCTTCATCTTTTTACCACCCCGTACTTTTTTGCCGGCCGAATGAACGGTTTGTCCGGCGCCGGGATGATTATAACAGAAAAGGTCCGAAGGAGAAAGAGTGTTTTTTCCTGGGCAGGGAGTTGAACGGATCACCATAAACGGCGCGGGGATTCGAACCCCGTGAGCGCGGCATGCGCCGCGCATCCTGTATCCGCTTCGCTCAAAAAACGCTCCGCGTTTGGCGTCCGGGGTTCTTGAATCACGAAAGAATGAAAGAAGCAGCTGCCCCGGATGGGGTAGCTGCTTCTTTGGTGCTCCAGCGGGGATTCGAACCCCGTGACCGCGGCGATGCCGCGATCACATTTATCCGCTTCTCTCAAAAAACGCTCCGCGTTTTGGTGTCCGGGGTTCGAACGGGCAGAACCGCGAAAAGAAAAACAGACCGCGCAAGGCGGTCTGCTTTTCTTTTGGTGCTCCAGCGGGGATTCGAACCCCGGACACCCTGCTTAAAAGGCAGGTGCTCTGCCTACTGAGCTACTGGGGCGCGGGCGCCAGAGCCTCGCGCGGCGCTGCTCTGACGTATTGGCTGGGATGGCGGGACTCGAACCCACTATATCGGAGTCAAAGTCCGGTGTGTTACCATTACACTACATCCCAAGATTCAATGGAAAGAGGCCTCACGGCCTGCGGCCGCGGGCCTCTTTTCGGTGGGGTGGGATATGGGGCTCGAACCCACGACACCCGGAACCACAATCCGGTGCTCT
>JAFRDM010000031.1 GCA_017403885.1 Oscillospiraceae bacterium | reverse complement strand
CCGGCATGATGGATACCATCCTCAACCTCGGCCTGAACGACGATGTTGTCGCCGCCATGATCGCCGGCAACCCCGATCCCAAGTTCGAGCGCTTTGTCTATGACTCGTACCGCCGCTTTATCCAGATGTTCTCTGACGTCGTCATGGAGGTCGGCAAGAAGTACTTTGAGCAGCTCATCGACGCGATGAAAGAGCGCAAGGGCGTCACCTTCGACGTCGAGCTCACGGCCGCAGACCTCAAGGAGCTGGCCGAGCAGTTCAAGGCCGAGTACAAGAAGCAGCTCGGCGAGGACTTCCCCTCCGATCCCGTTGTACAGCTCAAGGAGGCCATCCGCGCCGTGTTCCGCTCCTGGGACAACCCGCGCGCCAACTACTATCGCCAGCAGAACGACATCCCCTACTCCTGGGGCACCGCCGTCAACGTCATGCCGATGGTCTTCGGCAACCTCAACGACAACTCCGGCACCGGCGTCGCCTTCACGCGCGACCCCGCCACCGGCGAGAAGAAGCTGATGGGCGAGTTCCTGACCAACGCACAGGGCGAAGACGTCGTGGCAGGCGTCCGCACCCCGATGCCCATCGCCGAGATGGAGCAGAAGTTCCCCGAGGCGTATGACCAGTTCGTCAAGGTCTGCGCCCTGCTTGAGGATCACTACCGCGACATGCAGGACATGGAGTTCACCGTTGAGAACGGCAAGCTCTACATGCTCCAGTGCCGCAACGGCAAGCGTACCGCGCAGGCCGCTCTGAAGATCGCCTGCGACCTCGTGGACGAGGGCATGATCGATGAAAAGCAGGCCGTCATGATGATCGAGCCGCGCAACCTCGACACCCTGCTCCACCCGCAGTTCGACGCCAAGGCCCTCAAGGCCGCGACGCCGATCGGCAAGGGTCTCGGCGCCTCCCCCGGCGCCGCCTGCGGCAAGGTCGTCTTCAGCGCGGAGGACGCCAAGGAGTGGGCCTCCCGCAAGGAGAAGGTCGTTCTGGTCCGTCTCGAGACCAGCCCCGAGGACATCGAGGGTATGGCCGCGGCGCAGGGCATCCTGACCGTTCGCGGCGGCATGACCAGCCACGCGGCCGTTGTGGCCCGCGGCATGGGCAAGTGCTGCGTCTCCGGCTGCGGCGAGATCAAGATGGACGAGGAGAACAAGAAGTTCACTCTCGCCGGCAAGGTCTTCCATGAGGGCGACTATATCTCCATCGACGGCTCCACCGGCAACATCTACGAGGGCGTGATCCCCACGGTCGACGCCACGATCGCCGGCGAGTTTGGCCGCATCATGGGCTGGGCCGACAAGTATCGCCGTCTCAAGGTCCGCACCAATGCCGACACCCCGCGCGACGCCGCCCGCGCCGTCGAGCTGGGCGCTCAGGGCATCGGTCTGACCCGTACCGAGCACATGTTCTTCGAGGGCGACCGTATCGCCGCCTTCCGCGAAATGATCTGCTCCGACACGCTCGAGGAGCGCGTCAGGGCCCTGGCCAAGCTCGAGCCGATGCAGCAGGGCGACTTCGAGGGCATCTACGAGGCGATGCAGGGCTATCCCGTCACCATCCGTTTCCTCGATCCCCCTCTGCACGAGTTCGTCCCCACCGACGAGGCCGACATCAAGGCCCTCGCCGAGGCCCAGGGCAAGAGCGTCGAGGATATCAGGAACATCATCGCCTCGCTGCATGAGTTCAACCCGATGATGGGCCACCGCGGCTGCCGTCTCGCCGTCACGTACCCCGAGATCGCCGAGATGCAGACCCGTGCCGTCATCAAGGCCGCTCTGGCCGTGCAGGCCCGCCACCCCGAGTGGACCATGGTCCCCGAGATCATGATCCCGCTGGTAGGCGAGGTCAAGGAACTCAAGTTCGTCAAGGACGTCGTCGTCAAGGCCGCTGATGCGCTCATCGCCGAGGCCGGCTCCGACATGAAGTACCTTGTCGGCACGATGATCGAGATCCCGCGCGCCGCGCTGACCGCCGACGACATCGCCAAGGAGGCCGAGTTCTTCTCCTTCGGCACCAACGACCTTACGCAGATGACCTTCGGCTTCAGCCGTGACGACGCCGGCAAGTTCCTCGGCTCGTACTATGACAACAAGATCTACGAGAGCGATCCCTTCGCCCGTCTCGACCAGGTCGGCGTGGGCAAGCTGGTCGCCATGGCCTGCAAGCTGGGCCGCGCCACGCGCCCGGATCTGCACCTGGGCATCTGCGGCGAGCACGGCGGCGATCCCTCGTCCGTCGAGTTCTGCCACAAGGTCGGTCTCGACTACGTCTCCTGCAGCCCGTTCCGCGTCCCCATCGCCCGTCTCGCCGCCGCACAGGCCGCGATCAAGGACATCAAGAGCGCCGAGGCCGCCGAGGCCGAGAAGAAGGCCGAGCTGGAAGTCAAGGTCGAGCAGGCCAAGGCCGCGCTGAAGGAAGCTGCCGACAAACTCTCCTCCGCCGCCGCCGACGCCACCGACGATGTGCGCGACTTTATCTCCGCCGGACTCAAGAGCCTGAAGGCCGGCTGGGAAGAGGCCAAGAAGACCTTCGGCGAGGAGCAGGGCAAATAAGAAGTTCCTTACAAGGCAAAACAAAATCCTCCGCTGCCATTCGGCAGCGGAGGATTTTTTTCTGCGGCGTTCCCCGTTATTTTTCCGGCTTCGGCTCGTGGTATTCAAGATCGCCGTCAAAGCGGATCTTTTCCGGCGGCGTCTCCAGCAGCTCGGGGTGGTCGAGATAGCGGCGCATGTCGCTGAAGAAACGCGCGTAATGCGCGCCGGAGCAGACGCGCTCGTCGGCAGTGATGCCGATGGGCAGATAGCGCTTCATGCGCACGGCGTCCTTTTCCACCTCGGCGACCTTTTCGGTCGTGCCCATGCCGAGAAAAAGCCCCACGTTGCCCCAGTTGTACAGGTGGTGGTTCACGTCGTGAAGGCCGATCGAGGCCGTGTTCGTGATGTACATGCCCACATAGAAGGGCAGTTCCTCCATCAGCACGCCCGGCGCGAGACCGTAGCGGTCGAGAAAACGCACGAGTCCCACCACGACCGTGGCCAGTCCCGGCACGGCAAAGAGGAAGCGCAGCAGCTTCTCGGTAAAGCCCGTCTCGCCCGTCTCGCCGCGGGCGACGGACACGGCGTCGGCCATGCGGTCGCGCACGTCGTAGAGCGTGTCCGTCAGGTCGAACTTGATCTTCACGACGGCCTCGCCCTTGTCCGCGTCCGATGGATCCTTCAGGATCGTAAAGGCAGCCGAGCAGTTGTTGCGCGCAAAGAGCTGCTTGTTCATGATGAAGCGGTTGACCTCGGGATTTGCGCTGACGGCGCGCACGTAGGCCGCGACGATGATCTGCATATAGGTGACGCTCTCGCCTTTTTCCGCCTTCAGGCGGCGGATGTAGCGCGAGAGCCTGTCCATATCCGCACGGTGCTTTAAGAACACCTGCGCGTCGCAGCGCATCGGCATCACATAGGGCGTGATCATCATGACAGGGTCGATGCCCTTCACGCGGCGGCCGTCGGGACGTCTTCCGAACATGTGAGAACCTCCCCGATACTTTTAAAAATTTAACTATTGACAGTATAGCACGCCAGAACGGCGTGTGCAATGCTGAAAAAACGCCCGAGGAAAAGCCCTCGGGCGCGAAAAAGCCTTTCGTCAATGCGAATTGTAATAGGCGATGGCGGTGCTGTCGGTGAGGATCAGATCGCACTTGCCCGCGTAGAGATAGCTGAAGCATTCGGTCGTGCCGCCGGCAAGGCGGGTGATCTGGCCGAGACGGTTGGCGACCTTACCGGCGCTCTGCAGGGCGTCCATGGCCTCCTGCGTGGTGCACATGGCCATGCGCCGTCCGTTGAGCTGCAGGCTGTTCCAGATGTTCGAGCCGTCGCGTGAGGCGATCACGATGTCGTTTTTGATATAGGGGCCGTAGATGGTATAGCTGCCGTTCTCGATCTCCTCCTCGGGCAGCGCAAGACCGCCCCAGGCGCAGTCGATATTGCCGGAGTACAGTTCGATCTTGACGTTCTCCTTCTCGACCACCTGAACCTTCAGCGTCCAGCCCAGCTTCTGGCAGACCTTGGTGGCAAGCTCTACGTCGAAGCCCCAGTAGTTGCCGTTGTCGCCGTAGGCGAAGGGGAAAGAGTTCTCGTCCACGCCGATGATAAAGGTGCGCGGCTCGGGCGGCTGGTAGGCGCTGAGCGCGTCGGCATTTTTGCCGAAGCTCACCGCGTTCGAGCCGAGCCATTTGTGCGACAGCTCCGCCACGGCGCCCTCGGCGTTCAGCTCTTCGATCGCGCCGACGACATAGTAATACAGGCTGTCGCCGTTGCGGAAGGCCATGGAATACTCCTGCGAGACGAGCGTCATCACGGAGTTTACGCCGTAGGAGACTTTGCCGCAGCCCGCGAGCACGAGCAGCAGCGCGAGCAGCAGACAGATCAGTTTTTTTCTCATAGTTTTGATCACCAATTCAGGATTCGTTCGCCGCGCGTGCGGCTGTTTCACAGGGAGATGCCCGCGGGCGTTTTGCGCGGGCTGCGGGAATAAAACTCCCTCATCGCGCGCACAAGGTATTCCGTATCCTTCGCGCCCGCCGTCTCATAGCAGGAGTGCATCGCCAGCTGAGCGAGACCGATATCCACACACTCGAGCGAGAGATGCGTCAGACTGATGCTGCCCAGTGTCGAGCCGCCCGGCTTGTCGGCACGGTTGGAATAGCGCTGCACGGGCACCCCGGCGGCGCGGCAGATCTCGCTGAAGACCGCGGCAGAGACGCTGTCGGTCGTGTAGCGGGCGTTCGCGTTGTACTTGATCACGATGCCGCCGTTCGGCACGGGACGCTCGCAGCGGTCGGCCTGGTCGGGATGGTTGGGGTGCACGGCGTGCGCGTTGTCTGCCGAGACCATGAAGCCGTTCGCAGCGCAGCGCAGATAGCCGCTCTCGTCCATACCCAGCGCGAAGCAGACGCGGCGCAGCACGTCCGTGAGAAAGCTCGAATCCGCGCCCTGCTTGCTGGAGCTGCCGACCTCCTCGTTGTCGAAGATGCAGAGGGCCGTGAGACAGGAGGAGTCTCCGGCTTCCAGAAAGCCCTGCAGACAGCCGAACACGCACTGCAGGTCGTCGAGCCGCGGCGAGGAGATGAACTCGTTCTCCGCGCCCCAGACTGTGCCGGGCGTGCAGGGATAGAGGAACAGATCCTTTGAAAGGATATCCTCCTCCTTTACGCCGAGCGCTTCGGCGACAAGCGCCTCCGGCCCCTTCGCGCCGGCGAGGGAGAAGAGCGCGGGCATGTCCGTGCGCATGTCATAGCTTTTGCCCTCGTTGGCGCTGCGGTCCATGTGGATGGCGAGATTGGGGATCAGCGCGACGGGACGGGCGAGATCTGCCAGACGGGAGACGATCGTACTCCCCTCGCGAAGCGTGACGCGCCCGGCCAGAGAAAGCGGACGGTCCAGCCACGGGGCGCAGAGCATCCCGCCGTATTTTTCCACGCCGAGCTTCACATAGCCGTCGGAAGAAAACACGGCGCTTTCCTTGAGCTTGAAGCAGGGAGAGTCGCTGTGCGTGGCGGAGAGCAGAAAGCCGGTCGGGGCCTGTCGGGGAACGCGAAACGCGATGAGGGACGAAGCGTTTCGCCTTACAAAGCAGCGCGCCCCGGGGGCGAGAGACCAGTCCTGCGTTTCGATGAGCTCTTCAAAGCCAGCGTCCGCGAGCGCCCTGGCCGTGTTCTCCACGGCGTGGAAGGCCGTGGGGGAGCGGGAGATGAACGAGAGAAGCCGTTCGTTGAGATCCATCGTCATTACCTCGGTTTTCTGATCAGTAAATCATACTATAACATATTTTGGCGGCTTTGAACACCACCGATTGAAAAACTTAACGAATTGTTGTAAAATGAGTGCGGAAAAAACCGGAAAGGAAGGTCACAGCATGAAAGTATCCGAACTGCCCTACAAGCGTGTAACGATCGAGGAGGCCGCCTCCGTCATGGAGGACGTGCTCCGCCGCATCAAAGAGGCCAAAAGCGCCGACGATGTCCTGGCCGCGCGCGAGGACTATCTGCCGCTGCTCCGCGATTATATGACCGCGGGAAGCCTGTCCTACATGCGCTATTCCATCAACACGGTGGACGAATTCTACGTCGCCGAGAAGAAATACTATGACGAGACCGGCCCGCAGTTCAACAACTACATGGTTGCCCTCGCCTCCGCCCTGCTTGACTCGCCCTTCCGTGCGGAGCTGGAGGAAAGGCTCTCTCCCGTGCTCTTCCGCTCGCTGGAGGTCGCCCGCAAGTCCATGAGCGAGGAAATCATCCCCGACATGATCGAGGAGAACAAGCTGGTCAGCGAGTACTCTCAGCTGATGGCGGGCATGGAGTTCGAATTCCGCGGCGAGAAGATGCCCCGCTCGGTGCTGGCCGGCTACTTCAAGGACGACGACCGCGCCACGCGCCGCGAGGCCTACGAAGTGCTCGGCAGAACGCTGGAGCAGCACAAGCAGGATCTCGACCGCATTTATGACGAGCTGGTCCACGTGCGCGACCGCATGGCCAAAAAGATGGGCTACCGCAGCTTTGTCGAGCTGGGCTATTACCGGATGGGCCGTCTGTGCTACGACGAGAAGATGGTCGCGGCCTTCCGCGAGAACATCCTGAACGACGTGGTCCCCGTCGTGTCCCGTCTGCGCAGCGAGAACGCCGTGCGTCTCGGCGTCGACAAGTACATGTTCTACGACGACGGCGTCATCATCCCCGGCGGCGATCCGCGCCCCGTGGGCGGAAAGGAGAACATCTTCGCTTCCGCAAGGGAGATGTACCACGCGATGAGCCCCGAGAGCGCGGCCTTCATCGACATGATGCTCGAAAACGAGGCCTTCGACGTGGACAGCCGCAAGAACAAGTGGGGCGGCGGCTACTGCACCGACTTCCCGGCCTTTAAGCAGCCCTTCATCCTCGCCAACTTCAACGGCACGGCGGGCGACGTGGACGTCGTCACGCATGAGGCGGGCCACGCCTTCAACGCCTATCTGATCGAGGACAACCGCTTCGCGCTCGAACTGCAGTGCGGCGGCATGGAGACGGCCGAGACCCATTCGATGTCGATGGAGTTCTTCGCCTGGCCCTATATGGACAGGTTCTTCGGCGCGGATGCGGACAAGTACCGCTACATGCACGCGCTTGAGTCCTTCTCCTTCCTGCCCTACGGAACGATCGTGGACTATTTCCAGCACCTCGTCTACGAGAACCCCGACATGACGCCCGACGAGCGCGACGCGCTGTGGCTCCGGCTCGAGAGCAAGTTCCGCCCGCACATCTCCTTCGAGGGCATGCCCTATCTCGAAAAGGGCACGCGCTGGCAGTATCAGATGCACATCTACGAGAGTCCCTTTTACTACATTGATTATGTCCTCGCGCAGACCGCGGCCTTCAACTTCCTGCTCGCCTCGCGCAAGGATTATGACGACGCCTTCGCACGCTATCTCCGCCTGTCGAAGCACGGCGGCGAGATGGTGTGGACCGACCTGCTGGAGGAGGCCGGCTTCACGCCGCCCTTCGTCCCCGGCGCGCTCAAAACGCTCGCGGGCGAGGTGGAAAAGCTGCTCGAAGAGATCAGGGTCTGAACCGGGAAAAAGCAAAAAAACGGCTGAGGGAGCTTCCCTCAGCCGTTTTTGCCGTTCACAGCGCAGCAATCATTTCTTCGAGCCGCCCGGCAAAGGCGCCGATGTCCGCGCCGTCGACGAAGCGGTGGTTGACCTCCACCGACATGCCCAGCGTCCTGCGTCCGTCGCGCTCGGTGTATCGTCCCCAGGCGATGCGCGGGATCGCGTCGTCCGGGTCAAGATCGCGCTCGTTCGTCAGCGAGCTCAGATCCAGCCAGGGCAGGGAGGAGAGATAAAGGAGTTCCGCCCCTTCGGAGGCGTAGTCGATAAAGCCCCGCTGCGCGCGGCTTTTTTCCGTCGCCGCGGCGCAGAAGGCCGCAAGCTCTCCCTCGCAGGGCATGGTCACGATATGAAAAAAGCGCTCGCCCTCCCGCCGGTCGGTAAAGCTCGGCTCGCGCCGATCAAGCAGAAAAACCTCGCCGCGGCGGATCGTGTAAAGGAAGGCTTCGGTCTCGTTGACGGCGCGCGTCACAAGCCAGATCAGCGCATAGTAAAACGAAAGGCCGCGCGCCTTGCAGAAGCGGTACAGCCCGGTCACGTCCAGCCGGAAGGTCACGGAGTAGAAAGGATGGGACAGGGGAGAGAAGAAGTCAAAGATCTCCCGGCGGTCCCATTGATCGAGCTCGATTTTTTTCACGGGCGTCGCCTCCGCCTTTTTTTCATAAGTCTCAGAAGATCACATTCATATCCACGGTATCGGGCATGCCGTTGATGCGCACGCTCTCGGAGAACTGCCAGACGTCGAAGCCGCGGTAGCCCGGCAGGGCGAAGCCGTAGGTGTAGCTGGCGTACCAGATCTCATAGTCCGCCACGTCCTCGAGCCGCAGCGCCCGACGGAAAAAGTACTCGTTGGCGTAGACCCCGGCGCGGAAGCCGCCCTCTTCCACCGTCGTGCAGAAGGCCTTGGCGATCGCGGCGCGCTGGACGTAGTTCAGCCTGTCGGCGCGTCCGCGCGGATAGGCGCCGGAGAATTCCGTGTCGAAATAGATCGGCATGTCCAGCGCGACGCCGGAGCGGCGCACGATATCCAGCGCCAGCTCCGCCTCCTCCACGGCCTCTTCGGTGTTGATCGCCGTGGAATAGAAGTACGCGCCGACCTTCAGCCCCGCGGCCTTGGCGTCCTGCAGATAGAAGCCGCCGTTTTTCCCCTGTCGGTAGGAGTCCTCATCCTCGTTGGCGATTCCCTTTTCCCAGGTCCGGTAGCCAATGCGGATGATCGCAAAATCAACGCCTGCCGCCTTGACGGCCTCCCAGTCGACGGCGGAGTTGTGATAGGACACGTCGATGCCCAGCGCGCTTGCTTTCGCGCCGCTGCCGTCAAAGAAATACAGCCTGCCCTCGACGTCCTTCAGCCCGCTCAGCGGGCGGCCGTCAGCCGCATAATAGTAGCTGCGGCCGTTTTCTTCCACCCAGCCGGTGCGCAGCACGGCGGAGGGATCGACCTCCTCGACCCTGACGGCGTATCGCTCGTCCACCGCGCCGCCGCCCAGGATCAGGGGGACGGCGACAGGCCTTTCATCCATATAATAATCCGTCCACAGCACTGCGTCGGCGGGGATGTCCTCCGGCTGCAGATCCGTGCCGTCCATCAGATGATAGGCGGCGACCATACGGATGCCGTAGGCGAGCTCGCCTCGGTCCTCCACGGGGAAAACGTCGCTCTCGCTGCCGTCGGCCAGCAGCAGATACCCGTTCTCGCCGATCTCGTACGTGTAGTGATAGCGTGTGCCGTCGTCCTCCTCCTGCGCCGCAGGCAGCGCGTCGATCCCGAGGGGCTGACCCTCCATGGGAGCGGTCGGCTCTTCTCCGGGCTGCGGGACGGTCTCGTTCTCCTCGGCAAAGCGGCCGAAATCCTCGACCGTCACCTGATCTTGCTTCCCTTCAATATGGCAGGAAGCGCTCTCGCCGGCGATAAAGCCTTCTGCCGGGAGAATGGACACGGTGTATTCGCCGGGCCGGATATAGCCGGCGTAATATCGGCCGTTGACATCGCTGCGCACGCAGTAACTGCTGCCGTCCTGATACCGGATCTCCAATGGGAAGGCGTAGCCCGGAACGGCCAGGCCCTCGTCGTCGCACACGACGACGTCCAGCGCCTCGCCGGAGTCGGCAAGATCCAGATGGAGCGCGAGCGGCTGAAGGGGTGTCGGGACGGGCGCGGGCGTCGCGGCGACGCGCGCGGCGGCAGGCGCGG
>JAFRDM010000030.1 GCA_017403885.1 Oscillospiraceae bacterium | reverse complement strand
TCCGTCACCCGCGCGGTGCCGCCCTGCTCGCCGAGCCAGATCCCGCGCATCGCCCAGTCGGGCAGCATGGGCTGGCGGCCGAGCAGCGCCGTGAGCTTTCCGACGAGCTCGCGCCAGCTCTCCCCCGCCGCGAGGACGAGCGAGAAGGAATTCGACCACAGCGCGAGCTCGTGGAAGCGCGCGTCGCGGAAGTCGAGCTCGCTGTATTCGTAATTCTCCAGATGGGCGAAATACAGGCGCGAGGACAGGAAGCTCGGCTGGGGGAAGAAGGTCGTGTGATAGTCCCCGCCGCCGCCGTCGCTGCAGTCGGCCAGGCGCGTGATCTCCGTGAGCTTGTTGCGGCCCACGCCCTGCTCGCGCGTCCAGATCGGGAAGAGCTTCCCGCGCAGGTCGAGATACGAGAACTGCTCGCCGCCGCCGGTGACGCGCTCGTCCCCGTCCGCGCGGAGGCGCAGCCAGAGGCGGTTGAAGCGCGCGTCGGCGCACTGTCCGCTCAGGCGGACGAAGCCGTCCTCCTCCGTGACGCGCAGGCGGTACTCCCCCGCGAGATCGCAGCAGGCGAAGACGGCGGTATCGCCCTCCATGCGCGCGAAGCGCAGCGGGATACGCTCGGATACGCGGTCGGCGACGTCGAAGTTGCCGCGGTACATGCGGATCGACTCCTCCCCCTTTCCGAGGAAGAGCGCGGGCGTTTCGCTCGTATGGGCGATCAGCTCCCTGCCGTCGAGGGAGAGGAAAAAGCCTTTGTTTTCGGTCTTTACGGTAAGCATGGCGTACCTCTGAAGATTTATTCGTTATACCAGTCGTCGCCGTCCCCGCTCGTCATGTCCGCGGTGAGGGGGCGGAAAACGGGCTCGATCTGCAGGCTCAGCAGCAGGCAGACGAGACCGGGCAGAAGGAAGACGAGCGGCGGCATCAGCCAGACGAAGAGGCCGGACAGGGCCAGCTCCGCCGCCATGAGCAGCGTTCTGCCGATGTTTTTCAGCGCCAGATACCCGCAGAACTTCAGCGTGCCGGAGACGGTGTTGGAAAAGCGCGAGACGAAGGCGAACACCCAGGGGAAGAAGGCCAGCAGGCAGCCCAGCAGGATCTTTCCCAGCGCGCCGGGCAGCGTTCCCGCCCCCATGCGCGAGAAGGCGAACACGTCCGCCGCGAACACCGCGCCCGCGGCGAGGAAGAGCAGCCACAGCAGCGTCGCGGTCCTGAAGTCGCGCCGGAAGGCGGCGAAAAAGCTTTTGACCAGGCGGCCGCGCTCGTGCCGGATGCACTTGACGACGCCGTAATACAGCGCCGCGCTGGCCGCGCCGATCGTGACGAGGGGCAGCGAGCAGAGCAGCCACAGCAGCCCCGCCGTGACGATGTCGATCGCCGCCGTGAGCGCCGCGGCGATTTTCGAGCTTTTCTTCACGTCTCTCCCCTCCTTTGCGCTTCACAGCATAATACAGCCCCCGGGCAAAGTCAATTCGTAAAAAATCGGCGCCGGGGCGGTAAAAGCGGGGGACGCGTCGGTCCCCCGCCGGTTTTATCGGTGGATATCAGTATCTGCAGACCTCGCAGCCGAGCATGTTCGCCAGGGCCTCGAGAGCGGCGGCGCGGCGGCCGCGGATCACGACGAAGTGCGGCTCGAAGCCCGCCTTCACGCTCTCCTCCACGACCTCCCGCGCGGGATTGTCGGTCTTCACGACGACGGAGGTGCCGATGAACTGCTTGGGCTTGTCGAGCGCCTCGCCCTCGAGGATGAAGAAGCGGAAATACCCGTCGGGCTCGCGGCCGATGCGGAAGACCGTCGCGTCGGGGAAGGCCTCGCAGCCGAAATCCATCGCCGGGCCGATCCGGCGGTTGGGGTGCACGCCCACGGCCGCGCCGGTATCGCGCCGCGCCAGCGAGCATGCCGCCGCGCCGCAGTGCCAGAAGGTGATCGTGTTCTCGCCCTCGTCGAGGGAGACGGGATCGCCGAAGAACACCGGCTCGCCGCTGAGCTTCATGCCGATCCACATCGACAGCGCGCCGTAGACGTCGGCCTCGCAGGCGGCCGCCACGCCCTCGTCGTTGAGCATCGAGAGCACCGTGCACACCGGCGTGCCGAAGGCCGTGAAGAAATCCGGCCAGCAGCGAGAGGCCAGCGCGCCGATATGATGCTCGCGCACGTAATCGCCGTAGGCCTTGAGGAGCCGCGCGTGGTCGAGGCGGTTGCGCTCGGGCGTTTTGTCGAAGCCGCAGGTCGCGCGCGCGGTCTTTTCCAGATATTCCGCGCAGTCCTCGTCGGAAAAGCTCTTCGCCTTGTCGATCAGCTCGCGGGCTTCGATCGCCTCGAGCTCGACGCCGAAGGCGTCCATGAGCTCGGCGTCCAGCGCGCGGCCGAAGCCGAAGCCCTGCGGCGTGTGGCCGACGGCGGACATTTTCAGCCCGCGCATCTCCTTTTTCAGCGACGCGGCCCTGACGACGGCCTCGATCGCTTCCCTCGAGCGCTGCTCCTCGGGCGAGCCGAAGAGGTATTCGAAGCCGCGGTCGGAAAAGGCGCGCAGGGTGTTCGCCGCGCTGTAGGCCCCGGTCAGGGAGTTCAGGCGCAGCCGCCCCCCGTCGACGACGGGCTCGCGCAGCGTCCAGAGCAGCAGCGGGCAGTCGAAGCGGCGCAGCACCTCGGACATATAGGCGGCGTTGGCGAAGGTGAGGTTCTGGAACACGATGAGATCGGGCGAAACGCCGTCGAGAAACGCGCGCAGCTCGTCGATCGAGAGCAGCATCTTTTCCGGCACGGCAAAGCGCGGATCCACTGCGCGCAGCAGCGCGGCGGACAGCTCGAACTGCCGCTGCGCGCTCTCAAGATGGAAGGTCGGCACGCCGACGGGAACGTAAACGGGAGTAAAGTCTTTCATGGAAGCCCTCCGTATAATTGATAAACTGCGTGAAATATCATAGCCTCGAAGCGGAGAGATGTCAACAGGAAAGCGGAAAAAGTTTTTCTTCTTATTGCGGCTCGATCCCTTGACAAAGGCGCACGGCGGGATTACAATCCGATTTAGTTAAACCTTTTAATCAAATTAGGAGGAATTACCATTGAACACCGATCTGAAAACCATTTGCAAGGATATCCGCTGCGATATCATGACCTGCATCGGCCACCTGGGCGTGGGCCACATCGGCGGCTGCCTGTCCATCGTCGAGCTGCTCGCCGTGCTGTACTTTGAAGAAATGAACATCGACCCGGCCGAGCCGAAAAAGGCGGGGCGCGACCGCTTCGTCTGCTCGAAGGGCCACGCCGGCCCCGCGGTGTACGCCGCGCTCGCCAACCGCGGCTACTTCCCCAAGTCCGAGCTGCTGACGCTCAACCAGGGCGGCACGCATCTGCCCAGCCACTGCGACATGAACCTCACCACCGGCATCGACATGACCGCCGGCTCGCTCGGCCAGGGCTTCTCCTGCGCCGCGGGCATCGCGCTCGGCTCGAAGCTCGAGGGCGACGGCGCGACGATCTACGCCCTCGTGGGCGACGGCGAGTCGCAGGAGGGCCAGATCTGGGAGGCGGCCATGTTCGCCGCCGCCAAGGGTCTGTCCAACCTCATCGGCTTCACCGACTACAACAAGCTGCAGATCGACGACACGGTCGCGAAGGTCAACGACATCGCGCCGCTCGGCGACAAGTGGGCCGCCTTCGGCTGGAACGTGATCGACGTGGAGGACGGCAACGACGTCGAGCAGGTCTCCGCCGCCGTGAAGCAGGCGAAGAGCTACCGCTCCACCGGCCGCCCGACCATGGTCATCCTCAACACCGTCAAGGGCAAGGGCGTCAAGTGGATCGAGGAGCTCGGCGCGGGCAACCACAACACCAACGTCAACGAGGAACAGGCCGCGGCCGCCATCCGCGAGATCAGAGGGGAGGAATAATACCATGGAAATGAGAGCTGCTTACGCCGAATGTCTGGCGAAATTCATGGAAGAGGACAGGCACGTCGTCGTCCTCGACGCCGATCTGGCCAAGGCCAGCGGCACCCGCAAGCTGTACGACCGCTTCCCCGGGCAGATGTTCGACTGCGGCGTGGCCGAGCAGGACATGGCCTCCATCGCGGCCGGTCTTGCCAGCTACGGCTTCAAGCCCTGGATCGAGAGCTTCACCCCCTTCGCCACCCGCCGCATCTGCGACCAGATCACGATCTCGATCTCCTATGCCAGGCAGAACGTCAAGATCGTCGGCACCGACCCCGGCATCTCCGCCGAGCTCAACGGCGGCACCCACATGAGCATGGAGGATATCGGCGTCGTGCGCTCCATCCCCGGCATGGTGATCTTCGAGCCCGTCGACGAGACGCAGCTGCGCGCGGCCATGCCCGTGCTGAACGCCTACGTCGGCCCCGTCTACATGCGCCTGTTCCGCAAGGTCACGCCCGACGTGTTCGGCCCCGACTACAAGTTTGATCTGTTCAAGGCCGACACCCTGCGCGAGGGCAGGGACCTGACGGTCTTCGTCTCCGGCATGTTCACCCGCGACGTGCTCGACGCCGCCGGGGAGCTCGCCGCCGAGGGGCTGGACGTCGAAGTGATCAACGTCCACACCATCAAGCCCATTGACCGCGAGACCGTGATCGCCTCCGCGCGCAAGACCGGCGCGGTGCTGACCGTGGAGAACCACAACGTCGTCGGCGGCCTGCATTCCGCCGTGTGCGAGGCTCTCGCGCTCGAGCGCATTCCCGTGAGCGCCTTCGGCGTACAGGACCGCTTCGGCGAAGTCGGCAAGATCCCCTATCTGCGCCGGGCCATGGGCCTGACGAAGGAGGACCTCCTCGCCGCCGCCCGCAGGGCCGCCGCCGCAAAATAAGAATAAAGAGGATAGAAACATGAAAGTTGCAATCGGCAGCGATAAATCCGGCTTTTCCGCGAAGGAAGCCGTCAAGGCTTATCTCACCGGGGCGGGCGTGGAATTCGACGACCTCGGCACGCAGGATCTCGAGCATGTGATGCCCTATTACGCCGTGGCGGGCAAGGTCGCCCCGCTCGTGCAGAGCGGCGAATACGACCGCGCGGTACTCATCTGCGGCACCGGCGCCGGCATGAGCGTCGTGGCCAACAAGTTCAGGGGCGTGCACGCCGTCGCCTGCGAGGGCGTGTACTCCGCCAAGATGGCCCGCGCGATCAACAACGCGCAGGTGCTGTGCATGGGCGGCTGGATCGTCGGCCCCGAGATGGCCGTGGAGATGGTCAAGACCTTCCTCGCCACCGAGTGGTGCCAGGATCTCGAGGACTGGCGCAGGGAGAACATGAAGAAGTTCGCCGTGCAGGTCGCCGCGATCGAGGACTCGGTCTATGGCAAATAAGTTCGTTTACTCCCAGCCGGTCAGGATCTACTTCGGCGCGGGAGAGTTTTCCCGGCTCGGCGAGATCCTCTCCGAGCTGGGCTCGAAGCGCTGCGTGATCGCCTGCGGGAAGCATTTCGCCCCCGAGGCTGAGAAGCTGCGCGAGACGATCGATGCGATCGTCGGCGTGTTCGGCGGCGTCGAGCAGAACCCGCAGCTTTCCGGCATCGAGGAGACGGTGCGTCTCTGCCGCGAGCTGGGGGCCGACACCGTGATCGGCGTCGGCGGCGGCAGCTCGCTGGATACGGCGAAGTTCGCCGCGGCCGTCACGCGCGGCGAGGGCGAGCCGCTGGAGTACTACCGCGGCGAGCGTCCCTTCCCCGCAGAGCGTCTCACGATCGTCGCCGTGCCGACCACCGCCGGCACGGGCAGCGAGGTCACGCAGGTCTCCGTCGTGTCCCACGGCAGGGAGAAAAAGACCATCAACAACCCGGTCTTCATGCCGCGCGCCGCGATCGTCGATCCCCTGCTGTCCTCCACCGTGCCGCCGCGCACGACGATGAACACGGGTCTCGACGCCCTGGCCCACGCGCTGGAGGGCTACTGGAGCCGCAACCACCAGCCGATCTCCGATCTGATGGCGATCGAGGCCGTGCGGATCATCCTCGCCAACCTCGAGACCGCCTACCGGGACGGCTCGAACACGGAGGCGCGCGCCAATATGGCCTACGCCGCGCTGCTCGGCGGGCTGAGCTTTGCCCTGCCCAAGACCGCGGCCAGCCACGCCTGCAGCTATCCTCTGTCCGAGGATTATCACCTCCCGCACGGCGAGGCCTGCGCCTTCACGCTCGACTCTCTCGTGCGCATCAACGCCGACGAGCGGCTGGAATACCTCTGCCGCGCCGTCGGGCTGCGGGACACGGAGGAGCTGGCGCGGCGCATCGCCGCGCTCAAGGCCCTCGGCGGCCTGCGCACGCGCCTTTCCGAGCTCGGCGAGGTCGACATGGACAAGCTCTGCCGCGACTGCGCCGCGCATCCGCTGATGAACAACAATCCCGTCCGCATGGACGAGGACGCGCTGCGGAGGATGTTTGAAGCGCTGAGATGAAAACGGGCCTGAAAAACGCCGGGATGATCGGCGCGATGGTCGTCTCCTGGTCGATCTATTACGCCGTGTCCAAGCTGATCGTCGGCGCGACGGGTTCCCCCCTGCTGGCGGGCTTCCTGCTGCGCAGCGCGGCGCTGATCTTTCTGACGGCGCAGCTGCTGCTCGACGGCAGCTTCAAGCGCCTCTTCCACCAGGGCAAGGCGGCCGTGATCCTCGTCGTGATCGGCGTGTTCGGCTTTCTGCTGGATCTCTTCGCCAACCTCGGCTACGCCCACGGCTCGCTGAGTACGGGCACGGCGCTTTTGAAAACCGACGTGCTGATGGTCAACCTCGTGACGGTGGCGCTCTATCGCAGAAGGCTCTATCTCTCCGACTGGATCGGGACGCTGGTGATGCTCTTCGGCGTGCTGCTGGTGCTGGGCGTGGATTTCGGCGGGATGCGCTTCAATCTCAGCGACCTGTTCTTTATCCTCAGCGCCGCGTGCGTCACGGCCAACGCCTTTATCATCAAGGCCGCGCAGGAGCGCTACCACGAGGACGCCGACATGATCTCGTATTACAACAACGCCGTCGTGCTCCTCCTCTTCGGCGCCTCCGCCGCGCTGTCGGGCGATCTGCGCCTGCCGTCTGCCGACACGATCCGCGGCTTCTGGCCGCTGGTGCTGCTGGGCGGGCTGGCCCAGACCGGGATCTATTTCTTCTATTACCGCAACCTCAGACGCCATGAGGTGTGGATCGTCAAGCTGTATCTGCTGCTGATGCCGATTGTGAGCTGCTTCATCGGGGTGTTCTTCCTCGGCGAGGAGCTGACGGTGAAGAAGGCCGCGGGCATCCTGGTGGTGCTGCTCGGCGCGGCGGTGATCCTGCTGCGCGCAAAGCTGCACCGTGAGGAGAGCGGCGCGCGGCAGACGGAAAAAAACTGAGGCCATCCGAGCCGGGAGGTGAGCGTACATGCCGTTCGAAGGCGACAATATGATGGGCGTCAAGCGCACGAACCGCAGCGCCGCGCTGCATATCCTGCACGAGTGCGGCAGCATGTCGCGCAAGCGTCTGTCGGAGAGCATCAAGCTCACGCCCGCCGCCATCACAAAGATCGTCGGCGAGATGATCGCCGATGGCCTGCTGAGCGAGGGAAGCCCGCTTCCGGGCAGCGGCGTGGGGCGGCGCGAGGTCATGGTCGAGCTGAACGCCCGCGCCCGCGCGGCGCTGGGCATCTTCATCAATCTGCGCCAGGCCTTCGTCTCGGCCGTGTGGCTCGACGGCGGCGTGATCTTTTCCGAGAGCTTCACGCTCCCGGAGAGGGCCCCCGCGGAGGAGACCGTGCGGATGCTCTGCGAGCGTCTGGGCGCGCTCGCCGCCGCGAACGGTCTGGAGAAGGAAAAGCTGCTGGGCGTGGGCGTGGCGATGCGCGGCGTCATCTCGCCCGACGGCCGCGCCGTGCACAACAGCTTCGGCGCGCTCGACGAGCGCGACTATCCGATCTGCGAGCGCGTCGAGGCGCTGACGGGCCTGCCCTGCGTGATGAGCAACAACGTGCGCGCGCTCTTCGCCGCGCAGATGTTCCTCTCCCGCGAGCCGGAGCTGGGCAGCCAGTTCTTCCTGCGCTGCGAGGCCGGCATCGGCGCGTCCTTTTCCATCGGCGGGCGGATCTGGCTGGGCAGCTCCGGCCAGTGCGCCGAGATCGGCCACATCCCCGTGGTGCGGCGCGGAGGCAAGAGCTGCTCCTGCGGCAAATCCGGCTGTCTCGAGACGGTCGCCTCCCCCGGCGCGATGCTGCGGGACGCGCGCGAGCTGCTCTCCGACGGGCGCAGCGAGGTGCTGCGGCGCATCATGCGCGGACGCGGCGCGGAGGACATGACGATCGAGGACGTGTTCGAGGCCGCGCGCAGCGGCGACGCCGAGATCGCCGCGCTCGTGGACCGGGCGGCGGCCACGCTGGCCGCGGCGCTCAAGGGCGTGATCTACACGCTCGACCCGGGCAAGATCGTGCTGTACGGGCGGATGTTCGAAAACCCCTATTATCTCTCGAAGCTGATCGCCGAGATGCGCGAGGGCGTCGACTCCGGGCACAACGTGCCCATCGAAAAGAGCCGGCTCAACCACAAGCTGGAGGACAGGGCCGCCGGGCTGCTCGTCGTCGGGGATTTCTTCGACAGGGGCGGGCTGGCGTGAAAAGAGAAAAAGGCAAAGCCCCGCGGCCGCGGGGCTTTGCTTTTTCGTTTTTTCTGTGCTATCATGAAAAAAAGCGGAAAAAGGAGTTTGCGACATGAAGGTACTGATCATAAACGGAAGCCCGCGCGCGAAGGGCTGCACCGCCCGCGCGCTGAAAGAGGTCGCCGCGGCGCTCGGCGCCGAGGGCGTCGAGACCGAGTGGATGGACGTCGGCGCGCAGGATATCCGCGGCTGCCTCGCCTGCCGCGGCTGCCGCAAAGCGGGCCGCTGCGTGATCGACGACGCGGTGAACGAGGCCGCGGACAGGCTGCGGGAATGCGACGGCCTGCTCGTCGGCAGCCCGGTATACTTCGCCTCGCCCAACGGGACGCTGATCTCCTTCCTCGACCGGCTGTTCTTCAGCTTCGGCGGCGATCTGCACATGAAGGTCGGCGCGGCGGTGGTGAGCTGCCGGCGCGGCGGGGCGGCCTCGGCCTTCGATGTGCTGAACAAATACTTCACGATCTCCGGCATGCCCGTGGTCCCCTCGACCTACTGGAACAGCGTGCACGGTTTTTCCGCCGCGGACGTGGAAAAGGATCTCGAGGGCCTGCAGGTCATGCGCAATCTGGGGCGCAACATGGCCTTCCTGATGCGCGCGATCGCCGCGGAGAAGGCCGGACGCGGCGCGCCCGCCGTCGAGCGCGGCGCCTTCACCAGCTTTCCGGACGGAAAGTGAGGGCGGGCATGGAGACGCGTGAATTCCGCCCGGGCGACGTCGTGCGGCACTTCAAGCGCGAGACGGTCGAGCCGGGCTCGGACAAATACCTGTACCGGATCGTGGGCGAGGCCACGCACAGCGAGACGCGCGAGAAGATGATGGTCTACGCCGCGCTCTACGGCGACGGCGGGCTTTTCGTCCGCCCGCTCGGGATGTTCCTCTCCGAGGTCGATCACGAAAAGTATCCCGGCATCAAACAGAAATACCGCTTCGAGCTTGAGGCGCGGGAGGATTGAACGATAGAAAGCAGCGCCGCGGCGCCTCCCTTCCGGGGGGCGCTTTTTGATGAAAACATTGATGTTTTCGCGCGGATGTGATATGCTTTTATGGTTACAGGAGTGTGATGGATCTTGCGAATGAGAAGAAAACCGAACCTCGGGCCGCGGCTGGAAAAATGCGCGGCTCTGCTGCCGGACGAGCCCGCGAGCTTCCGCGGCCGCTGGCGTGCGAGCTTCGGCAATTACAGCGAGCTGCACGTCGAGCTGGGCTGCGGCAAGGGCCGCTTTACCGCCGACGCCGCCGCCGCCGGGCCGGAGGCGCTGCTTATCGCGATCGAGCGCGACCCGAGCGCCCTCGTCATGGCGGCGGAGCTGGCCATGTCGCGCGGCCTTTCCAACGTGCGCTTCATCCTCGGCGACGTGGGGATGCTCTTCGAGCTCTTCGCCCCCGGCGAGGTCGGGCGGATCTATCTCAACTTCCCCGACCCCTGGCCCAAGAGCCGCGACGCCAAGCTGAGACTCACCGCGCCGAACTTTCTGCGGCGCTACGCCGCGGTGCTCGCCCCGGGCGGCGAGCTGTGGTTCAAGACGGACAACACGCCCCTCTTCGACTGGTCCGTCGGGCAGTTCTCGTCCGAGGGCTGGGAGCTGCGGGACCTCACGCACGACCTGCACGCGAACGGTCTCGTCGGCATCCTGACGGGCTACGAGGCGAAATTCATCGCGCAGGGGCTGAAGATCAACCGTCTGGCCGCCGTGCGGACCGCGGAGACGAAGACGCTCGCCGACGGCGAAGTGCCGCGGCTGCGCAACGCCTCGCTCTGCGACGCGCGGGGCTATGAGGAGAGCGTGGAAACGAACGCGAAGAAGGAGAAACGCCCATGAGATTCATTTCCTGGAACGTCAACGGCCTGCGCGCCGCGCGCACGAAGGGCTTCGACGAGATCTTCCTTGCCCTCTCCCCCGATTTTTTCTGCCTGCAGGAGACCAAGCTGCAGCAGGGGCAGATCGACCTCTCCTTCGACGGCTACGAGAGCTACTGGTGCTACGCCGAGAAGAAGGGCTATTCCGGCACGGCGATCTTTACCCGGCATCACCCGCTGTCCGTATCGTACAACATCGGCGCCGAGGAGCACGGCCATGAGGGCCGCGCCGTGACGCTCGAATATGAGGACTTCTATCTTGTCTGCGTCTACACGCCCAACGCGCAGGACGGCCTGCGGCGCATCGACTACCGCATGGCCTGGGAGGACGCCTTCCGCGAATACCTTCTCTCGCTCGACGCGAAGAAGGCCGTGATCGTCTGCGGCGACATGAACGTGGCGCACGAGGAGATCGACCTGAAAAACCCGAAGCAGAACATCGGCAACGCGGGCTTTTCCTATGAGGAGCGCGGCAAGTTCGGCGAGCTGCTCGCAAGCGGCTTTACCGACAGCTTCCGCTACCTCTATCCCGAGCGGCGCGACGCCTATTCGTGGTGGAGCTACCGCGCCGCCGCGCGCGAGCGGAACGTCGGCTGGCGCATCGACTATTTCCTCGTCTCCGACCGCCTGCGCGGCAATATCAGGGAGGCCTTCATCCTGCCCGAGGTCATGGGCTCGGACCACTGCCCGGTGGGGCTGGACATGGCATGGTGAGGATCGGCCCGCTCGAGATCCGCGGCGCCTTCGCCCTCGCCCCGATGGCGGGCGTGACGGATTTCGCCTTCCGAAGGCTCTGCCGCGCGCACGGCGCGGCGCTGACCGTCAGCGAGATGGTCAGCGCGCGGGCGCTGTGCCATCACGACGCGAAAACGAAAGAGCTGCTGTACATGTCCCCCGACGAGCATCCCGCCGCGGTGCAGATCTTCGGCCACGAGCCGGAGATCATGGCCGAGGCCGCGGCGATGGCGCTGGAGCTCTCCGGGGCGGATATCCTGGATATCAACATGGGCTGCCCGGTCGGGAAGGTCGTCAGAAGCGGCGACGGCTCGGCCCTGATGCGCGACCCGGAGCTGGCCGGGCGCATCGTCGAGGCGGTCGTCAAGGCCGTGGACGCGCCCGTGACGGTCAAGTTCCGCAAGGGCTTCGACGGCGGCAGCGTCAACGCCGCGGACTTCGCCCGCGTCCTGGAGAGCGCCGGAGCCTCGGCGCTCGCGATCCACGGGCGCACGCGCGCGCAGATGTACGCCGGACGCGCGGACTGGGACGTCATCCGCGAGACCGCCGCGGCCGTAGAGATCCCCGTGATCGCGAACGGCGACGTCTTTACGGCGGAGGACGCCGTACATATCCTGCGCTATACCGGCTGCGGCATGGCGATGATCGGGCGCGGCGCCTTCGGCGACCCCTGGCTGTTCGAGCGCGCCAACGCGGCGCTCGCCGGAGAACCGATCCCCGATCCCCCGC
>JAFRDM010000029.1 GCA_017403885.1 Oscillospiraceae bacterium | reverse complement strand
CGGGCAGAAGCAGCGCGTGGCCATCGCGGGCGTGATCGCCATGCAGCCGAAGATCATCGTGCTCGACGAGCCCACGGCCATGCTCGACCCGCAGGGCCGCGAGGAGGTGCTCTCCACGGTGACGAAGCTCTGCCGCGAGAAGGGCATGACGGTGGTGCTCATCACGCACCACATGGACGAGTGCATCGGCGCGGACAAGCTGGTGATCATGTCCAACGGCTACATCCGGGCCGTCGGCGCGCCCGCGGAGATCTTCGCGGACGTGGAGATGATGGCGCGCGAGGGGCTCGCGGTGCCGGAGACGACCAAGCTGCTGTACGAGCTGAACAGCCTGGGGTATTCCCTGCCGCTGGGCGAGCTGGACGAGCGGAGCTGCGCGGCCGCCGTCGCCGCCGCGGTGAAGAAAGAATAGCGGAGAGAGAGCATGTCAGAGATCCGTGTGGAAAACCTGCGCCACGTTTACAGCGCGGGCACTCCCTTTGAAAAAACAGCGATAGAGGACGTCAGCCTCACGATCCCGCAGGGGCAGTTCGTGGGGATCATCGGGCATACCGGCTCGGGCAAGTCCACCTTCATCCAGCACCTCAACGCCCTGCTGCAGCCAAGCTCCGGCAAGGTCTTTGTCGGCGGGAAGGACGTCAACGAGAGCAAATACACCCGCCGCGACGTCAAGTGGCAGGTCGGCATCGTGTTCCAGTACCCCGAGTACCAGCTCTTCGAGGAGACGGTATACCGCGACATCGCCTTCGGGCCGCGGAACATGAAGCTCTCCGAGGAGGAGATCGACGCGCGCGTGCGCGAGGCCGCGAAATTCGCCCAGGTGGACGAGGAGCTGTTCGAGCGCTCGCCGCTCGAGCTCTCGGGCGGCCAGAAGCGCCGCATCGCCATCGCCGGCGTGATCGCGCTGCGCCCCGGCGTGCTGATCCTCGACGAGCCGACCGCGGGCCTCGACCCGGCGGGCTGCCGCCAGATCCTGGACAACCTCTGCGAATACCACCGCCGGAGCGGCTCGACGGTGATCATCGTCAGCCACAACATGGACGACATCGCCCGCATCGCCGAGCGCATCATCGCCTTCGACCACGGCCGCGTCGCCATGGACGGCACGCCGGAGGAGATCTTCTCCGAGCCGGAAAGGCTCGAGGCGATGGGGCTGGACGTGCCGCGCGCGACCTCGCTGGCGATGGCGCTCAGGGACGCGGGCGTGCCGCTGCGGGGCTCGATCTACACGCACGACCAGCTTCTCGGCGCCGTGCTGCGGGCAAAGGAGGCGGCGGGATGCTGAAGGACATTACGCTCGGCCAGTACTTCCCGGGCGATACGATCGTTCACCGGCTCGACCCGCGCAGCAAGCTGATCCTCGTCGTGCTCTACATCGCGGCGCTGTTCCAGGCCGCGGGCTGGCTGTCCTACCTTGCGGTCACGGCCGCGACGGCCCTGTGCATGGCGCTCTCGCGCATCCGCCCGAAGAACATCTTCAAGGGCCTCAGGCCCATGCTCTTCATCATCGCGCTCACGGCGCTGCTGAACCTGTTCTACACCGGCGGACACGAGATCGTCCCCGGCTGGCGCATGACCTGGGAGGGCCTGGAGAAGTCCGTGCAGATGATCCTGCGCATCGTGCTGCTGATCACCGGCACCTTTCTGCTGACCTACACCACCAGCCCCATCGCGCTGACCGACGGGCTGGAGATGCTGCTCTCCCCGCTCAAGAAGCTCCGGGTGCCCGTGCACGAGATGACCATCATGATGAGCATGGCGCTGCGCTTCATCCCCACGCTCATTGAGGAGACCGACAAGATCATGTCCGCGCAGAAGGCCCGCGGCGCCGACTTTGAGACCGGCCGTCTGACCGAGCGGGCGAAGGCCCTGCTGCCGATCCTCGTGCCGCTGTTCGTCTCGGCCTTCCGCCGCGCGGACGAGCTGGCCGTGGCGATGGAGAGCCGCTGCTACCACGGCGGCGAGGGCCGCACCCGCATGAAGGTGCTGCGCTTCGCCGCGCGCGACTGGGCCGCGCTCGCGCTCGGCGCGCTGTTCCTGGCGGGGATGATCGTGCTCAAGAGGTTCGGACTGTGAAAAACATCGCCCTTCGACTGACATACGACGGCAGCCGCTACCACGGCTGGCAGACCCAGCGCGAGGAGATCACCGTCCAGCAGACGCTGGAGGAGGCGATCGAAAAGACCTTGGGCGAGCGGCTGCACGTCACCGGCTGCGGCCGCACGGACGCGGGCGTGCACGCCCTGCGCTACTGCGCCAATTTCCGCGGCGAGTGCCGCGTCCCGCCGGAGAAGCTCCCGCTCGCGCTCAACAGCCGTCTGCCGGACGATATCGCCGTCCTGGCCGCCTGCGAGGCGGAGGAGGGCTTCAACGCCATCGGCAGCTGCATAAAAAAGGAATATATCTATAAAATACACAACAGCCGTCTGCGCGATCCCTTCCTCGAGAAGCGCGCCTGCTTCTTTCCGCAGCGGCTGGACGTGGAAAAGATGAACGCCGCCGCGCGCGCCTTCGAGGGCACGCACGATTTTGCGGCCGTGCGCAGTCTCGGCACCGAGACGCGGACCACCGTGCGCACCGTGTACGGCTGCTCGGCCGTGCGCGAGGGCGATCTGATCACGGTGCGCGTCTGCGCCGACGGCTTTCTCTACAACATGGCCCGCGCGATGGTCGGCACGATGGTCTACGCCTCCTACGGCAAGCTCGAGCCGGAGGAGATCCCCGCGCTGCTGGAGAAGGGCGACCGCCGCCTGACCGGGCCGACCATGCCGCCCCAGGGCCTGTATCTCAACCGCCTGTGGTACGACGGGCCCGTCGGGGACATGATGGACAGGTAAAAAAAACTAAGACTTTTTCATATATTTGTTCACAATCGGTATGATATAATCGGCGCATGAAGCGAATCATGCGGGAAATCCTTGTTAAGGGACGGAATACATATGAAGCTGATCATCGACATCGTTCTCATCACGATCATCGCCCTGTGCACCTGGGGCGGCTATAAGCGGGGCCTGATCGGCAGCATCGCCGCGCTGCTGGTCATCGTGCTCTCGCTCTTCTGCGCCAAGACGCTCTCGGCGGCCTATTCCGGCGAGGTCATCCCCGCGCTGCGCCCCTTCGCCGGCGGCTATCTGAGCGCGGCGGAGACGCGCGAAAAGGTGCTGGACCGGCTCGGCTTCGGCGACAGCGACAAGTCGCTCGACGACATCCTCGCCGAGGACCCCTCGCTGCGCTACGACTACGCCTTCGAGTGCATGAGCGAGGTCGGCCTCTACGCCGACCGCGCCGACGAGGCGGCCGCGCGCGCCGTGGCGCTGGCCGACGAGAAGGGTCTGAGCATGACCGACGCGGTGGTCGACGTCCTCTGCGACGTGGTGACCTTCGAGGGCGGCATGACGCTGGCCTTTCTGATCATCCTCATCTTCATCACCGCGGTGGCCAATCTGTTCAACATCTCGCTGCGGCTGCCGAATCTGGAGAACCTCGACGAGATCGGCGGCGCGGTGCTGGGCTTCGCCAAGGGCATCGTCTACTGCGTGCTGCTGTGCTGGCTGCTGAGCTTTCTCGGTCTCGTCATCGGCAAAAAGACGCTCGACGGCACGACGCTGGCCCGCTTCTTCCTGACCTTCCGCTTCATCACCGATTCGCTCATATAACGGCAGACGCGCGCCCGGCTTTTCCGCGCCGGGGACCGCCGTTTGCCCCAAAGCTTTCCTATTCCCAAGGAGGGATCCTATGACGCCTACCATGTGCTCCCGCTGCGGCAAGAACGTGGCGGTGGTATTCATCACGAAAATAGAAAACGGACAGACGAAGAACGAGGGCCTGTGCCTCAAATGCGCGCGCGAGCTGCACATCAAGCCCGTGGACGACGTCATCGAAAAGATGGGCATCTCCGACGAGGATCTCGAGAGCCTCTCGGGCGAGATGATGAACGCGCTCACCGGCGCGGAGGAGCTGCTGCCCACGGACGACGACGGCGCCGGGGACGACGACGGCAAGACCGCGACCTTCCCCTTCCTCAACCGCCTCTTCGGCGGGCCGAAGCAGGACGGCGCCCAGCCGGGCGGCGGCGCGCCGAAGGCCGAGGGCAAGGAGGCCCCGCGCGGCAAGCACAAGTTTCTCGACAACTACTGCATCGACCTGACGCAGCGGGCGCGGGAGGGCAAGCTCGACACGATGATCGGCCGCGCCGAGGAGCTCGAGCGCGTGATCCAGATCCTCAACCGCCGCCAGAAGAACAACCCCGGT
>JAFRDM010000028.1 GCA_017403885.1 Oscillospiraceae bacterium | reverse complement strand
TCGAGGCCCACGGCCGCCACAAGAAGCAGTCCGGCGGCAGCGGCCAGTTCGGCGACGTGTGGATCCGCTTCGAGCCCCAGGAGGAGCAGGACGACATGATCTTCGCCGAGGAGGTCTTCGGCGGCTCCGTCCCCAAGAACTTCTTCCCCTCCGTTGAAAAGGGCCTGCGCAACGCGGTGCAGAAGGGCGTTCTCGCCGGCTACCCGCTCGTCGGCCTGAAGGCCACGCTCTACGACGGCTCCTACCACCCCGTCGACTCGAACGATATGGCCTTCCAGACGGCCGCGCGTCTGGCCTATCAGGACGGCATCCCCAAGGCCCGCCCGACGATCCTCGAGCCGATCGGCCAGCTCTTCGTCACCATCCCCGACGAGTATCAGGGCGCGATCATCGGCGACATCAACTCCAAGCGCCGCGGCACCATGATGGGCTCGCTGCCCGCCGAGGACGGCATGACCACCATCGAGGCCGAGGTCCCGATGGCCGAGATGAGCACCTATACGATCGACCTGCGCTCCATGACCCAGGGCGCCGGCTCCTTCACCTGCAAATTCGTGCGGTACGAGGAGGCCCCCGGCAACGTCCAGCAGAAGGTCATCGAGGAAGCCAAGGCCCTGGCCGAGGCCGAATAAGGACAGTTTCCTGACAGCAAAACAGCGGGGTCCTGCGACCCCGCTGTTTTTACCGAACGCGAAAGGGCTGTGACACCATGTTTGACAGAGTTACCGGTCTGAAAAATATCCTCTGGGCGATCGGCATCGCGCTGTGCCTGCTGGCGCTGCTCATCGGCTTCATCGTCTCCGCCGTGACCCCCTATCACGGCGAGACCGATCCCCGCACGCCGGATCTCAACGCCGTGCGCGAGAAGAACACCACCGCCGACGTCGCCGAGCTGAGCTTCGTCGAGCCGGAGGATCAGCTGCACCAGCTGCGCCAGTCGCAGGACGCGGGCGAGGACTATATCCGCTCGTCCGTCTTTCTCACCGACAGCGTGCTGCTCGTGCTGCGCGAGGAGGCGCTCACCGGCGGCGACGTGTGGAGCAGCAATTCCGGCAAGCTTCCGATGGACGGCGCCGCCACCTGGAACATCCTCTACAGCGACGGCTCGAGGATCTCCCCGGCGGAGGCCTGCATGGTCACCAAGCCCGCGCGGCTCTTCATCGCCGTCGGCGCCGACGGCATCGACAAGATCAAACACGAGGATTTCGTATCCGCCTATACGGCGCTGATCAACTCGATCGTGCGCGTCAGCCCCGAGACGCAGATCGTCTGCTGCTCGGTCCCCCCGCTGGCCGAGGGCTATGATCTCGACGAGCTCGACAACGGCATCATCGCCGGCGTCAACGACTGGCTGCGCGAGGTCTGCCTGAACACCGGCGTGTACTACGCCGACACCGCCTCCGCGCTGACGAGCGGCGGCGTGCTCGACCCCAAATACGCCGGGGACGACGCCCGCACGGTCAACGCCGCCGGCGCGCGGGCCGTGCTGGAGTATCTCCGCACGCACGCGATCCCCTCGCTCTGACAAAAAACGCCCTGCAAAACGTCCCGCCGCCGCGGGGCGTTTTTTTGTCGAAGGCCCCTTGACAAAACGCTATTAGTTTGATATCATTCTGATATCATCCAATACAGGAGGATTTTTGCAATGGAAGAAAAGATTCTCAATTCCAGAAAAAACGGCATGGCGGTGATGCTGCTGTGCCTGCTGCTGTACGTCGCGGGCATCCTGTGCGTCGTCTTCGGCGCGATCAACATGGACAGGGGCCGCATGCTCGGCCTGCTGCTCTTCATCCCCGGGCTCGTCTGGGTGCTGCTGGGCTGGATCCCCTTCTGCGGGCTGAAGGTCCTCAAGCCGCAGGAGGCGCTGGTGCTGACGCTCTTCGGCCAGTACGTCGGCACGCTCAAGGGCGAGGGCTTTTACTTCGTCAACCCCTTCTGCACGGGCGTGAACCCCGCCGCGGCCACCCGTCTGAACCAGAGCGGCGACGTGGACAGCAATTCGCAGAACAATCTCCTCGGCGTGCTCTCGAACGCCAACAACGCCAACGCGGCCGCCGTGCAGGCCGCCGAGAGCGGCAAGAAGATCTCGCTGAAGATCATGACCCTGTCGAACAGCCGCCAGAAGATCAACGACTGCCTGGGCAACCCCATCGAGATCGGCATCGCCGTGATGTGGCGCGTGGTCGACACCGCGAAGGCCGTGTTCACCGTGGACAACTATAAGGAATACCTCTCGCTGCAGTGCGACAGCGCGCTGCGCAACATCGTGCGCATCTATCCCTACGACGTGGCGCCCGGCGTGGACACCACCGGCGACGGCGTGGCCGACGAGGGCAGCCTGCGCGGCTCGTCCGAGACCGTGGCGCAGCGCATCCGCGACGAGATCCAGTCGAAGGTCGAGAGCGCGGGGCTGGAGATCCTCGAGGCCCGCATCACCTATCTCGCCTACGCGCCGGAGATCGCGGCGGTCATGCTGCAGCGCCAGCAGGCCCGCGCCATCATCGACGCGCGCAAGATGATCGTCGACGGCGCGGTGGGCATGGTCGAGATGGCCCTGGAGCGTCTGAGCGAGAACAATACCGTCCAGCTCGACGAGGAGCGCAAGGCGGCGATGGTCTCGAACCTTCTTGTCGTGCTCTGCGGCAACAAGGACGCCCAGCCCGTCGTGAACTCCGGCAGCCTGTACTGATATGGCCGCGGACAACGCCAAAAAGCAGGTCCCGCTGCGCCTCTCCCCCAGGCTCTACGACGCGATCGCCTCCTGGGCGGAGGACGACTTCCGCTCGATCAACGGGCAGATCGAATATCTGCTGAGCGAGTGCGTGCGGCAGCGGAAGAAAAACGGCAGATACGTCTCGGACGAGATCGACGTCCCGCCCGAGCTGGACATTTCCTGAAAGGAGCAAAACTATGGACGGAATCACCGGCGTCCCGGCGCTGAACATGGCCGGCATGGTGCTGAGCCTGCTCGTCTCCCTCGCGGCCGTGATCGCGGCCTTCGTGTACGGCCGCAAAAAGCTCCGCGCTCCGGTCGCCAGCTTTTTTGTCGGCGTCGGCACCTTCGTGCTCTTCGCGCTCGTGCTCGAGAGCCTGCTGCACAATCTGATCTATCCCACGTCCGTGGGGCAGAAGATCTGGGGCGACACCCGGCTCTACGCGCTCTACGGCGGCGCGGCCGCCGCGCTCTTCGAGGAGACGGGCCGCATCTTCGCCGCCAGGACCTTCCTGCGCAGGCGCTGCGACAGCGCGAACGCCTATATGTACGGCGCGGGCCACGGCGGCGTCGAGGCGCTGTACGTGGGCGTGATCACCCAGATCAGCAATCTGTCCCTCGCCGCCATGGTCAACGCCGGCAAGGCCGCGGACATACTCGCTCCGCTCTCCGGCGCGCAGTACGACGCCGCCGCGGAGCAGCTCAAAGCCCTCTGCGGCGAGAGCGCGGGCTTCTTCCTCGCGGGCTATGAGCGCGTTCTGGCCGTCGCCGTCCACATATGCCTGTCGCTGATCCTCTTCCGCGGTCTGCGCGAGCGCAGAGCGGGACTTGTCGTCCTGTGCTACGGGCTGCACTTCGTGCTCGACGCGGTCATCGTTCTGATCAGCCGGAGCTTCGGCCTGATCGCCGCGGAGGCCTTCTGCACGGTGTTCGTGCTGCTCGCCGTGCTGCTGACGGCCCTGCTCGCCCCCCTTCCGCCCCGCGGAAAGGAGGCTGAAGCGGCATGAATCAGAGGCCTCGTCTGATCGATTATATCCTCCTCGGCCTCTCGGTGCTGTGCTTTCTCTTCATGCTGATCTTCGTGTGCGTGAAGTACCCCTCGCTGCCCGAGCTGCTGCCGAGCCACTTCAACGGCCGCGGCGAGATCGACGGCTGGAGCGGCAAGGCCGCCGCCGCCTTTTTCCCGACGATCACCGCCTTTCTCATGCTGGCGATCCTCGGCCCGATCCAGTTTTTCCCGAAGCTCTGGAACAACACGCAGGGCGTGCCGGCCTATAAGCTGCCGCGTGTGATCCGCTCGACCCGCACGGGCCTGAACGTGATGCTCTTCGCGTCGGAGGCCTTCTTTCTCGCCGTCACGTTCTGCACGGTCTCTCTCTCGCCGATCCCCCCGCTCGTCAGTTACCTCTTCATGGGGATCCTGGTCGGCAGCATCCTTTACATCCTCGTACAGACCTTCCGCAAATAGCACGCCCCCGCGGGCCGGGACGCCCGGCCCGCGGCTTTTCGCCCCGCTAAATAATTTTTTCACAATTTTGTAAAGCCCGCTTGACATTTTCCTCCGTCGGTGTTATGCTCTGCATGTAAAGCACACTTTACATGAGGTGAGGCGCATGAAAAACCGGATCGAAGAGATCCGACGAACGCGCGGCATCCGGCAGGAGGAATTCGCCAGGGCGATGGGCGTCTCGCGCCAGACGATCAGTTCGCTGGAAACGGGGCGCTACAACCCCTCGATCTTCCTGGCCTACAAGATCGCGCGGTTTTTCGATCTGACGATCGAGGAGGTCTTCCTCTTCGAGGAAAGCGGGGACGGGACATGAACAACAACAGAAGGCTGATCCACTCCGCGCTGGAGATCCTGATCGGCGCGGCGCTGATCGTGTTTGTCAAGCTCACGGACGGCGACAGCGTCTGGCTCGGCATGGGCGGCGCGCTCGTCGCCGTGGGCGCGGTGCAGCTTTTTCTGGGCCTGCGCTACCGTGCCGACGCGGATTACCGCGAGCGGACGGACACCGAGGCCTCGGACGAGCGCAACCAGTTCATCCGCTCGCGCGCCTGGGTCTGGGCCGGCACCGGCTTCGTGCTCGTCGGCGGCGTGATGACGGTCGTGTTCCAGATCCTCGGAAAGCGGGATTACGCCACCCTCTGCGGCTGCGGCGTGAGTCTGACCGTGCTGTTCTACTGGCTGTCCTATCTGATTTTGAAGAAGAAATACTGACTATACAGGAGGATTTCCCCATGCTTCGCATTGAACATCTGACGAAAACCTTCGGCGAGAAGGTCGCCGTGGACGATCTGAGCCTGCACATCGCCCCGGGCGAGATCTACGGCTTTATCGGCCACAACGGCGCGGGCAAGACCACGACGCTGCGCTCGGCCGTCGGCATCCAGAGCTTTGACTCCGGCGAGATCTGCATCTGCGGGACCTCGATCAAGGCCGATCCCCTCGCCTGCAAGCGGCAGATCGCCTACATCCCGGACAATCCCGACCTCTACGAGTTCATGTCCGGCATCAAGTACCTGAACTTCATCGCCGACGTTTTCGGCGTCCCGGCCGATCTGCGCGCCGCGCGCATCGCCGATTACGCCGCGCGCTTCGAGCTCACCGCCGATCTGGCCCAGCCGATCACAGCCTACTCCCACGGCATGAAGCAGAAGCTGGCGATCATCTCGGCCTGGCTGCACGACCCGAAGCTGATCCTGATGGACGAGCCCTTCGTCGGTCTCGACCCCAAGGCCGCCTTCCTGCTCAAGGGCATGATGCGCGAGCTCTGCGACCGCGGCGGCGCGATCTTCTTCTCCACCCACGTGCTGGAGGTGGCCGAAAAGCTCTGCGACAAGGTCGCGATCATCAAGCAGGGCCGCCTGATCCGCTCCGGCACGATGGAAGAGGTCAAGGGCGACGAGTCTCTCGAAGAGGTCTTTTTGGAGCTGGAGGCGGAATAAATGGTCAAGACGCTTCTGAAAAAGCAGTTCGCGGAGATCTTCCGCAGCTACTTTTACGACACGAAAAAGAACCGGGCCCGCTCGAAGGCCGGCACGATCGCCTATATCGTGATGTTCGTGCTGATCATGGTCGTCGTCCTCGGCGGCATCTTCGCCATGCTGGCCGTCTCGCTGTGCGCGCCGCTCGCCGAGGCGGGCGCCGGGTGGCTGTACTTCGCGCTCACCGGCATGATCGCGATCGTGCTGGGCGTGTTCGGCAGCGTGTTCAACACCTACGCGGGGCTCTTCCTCGCAAAGGACAACGATCTGCTGCTGTCGATGCCGATCCCGACGAACGCGATCATGCTCTCGCGCCTGATGGGCGTGTATCTGATGGGCCTGATGTACTCCGCCGTCGCGATCGTCCCGGCCGTCGTGGTCTATCTCATCACGGTCCCCTTCTCGATCAAGGCCCTCGTCGGCTGCCTCGTGCTGCTCCTGCTGATCTCGGTCTTTGTGCTGACGCTCTCCTGCCTGCTCGGCTGGGTGGTGGCGAAGATCAGTCTCAAGCTCAGGAACAAGAGCATCGTCACCGTGTTCATCGCGCTGGTTTTCATTGCTCTGTACTACTTCGTCTATTTCAAGGCGATGAACCTGATCCGGGATCTGATCGCCAACATCGCCGTCTACGGCCCGGCCATCCGGGAGAGGGCCTACGGCGTGTATCTCTTCGGCAGCGTGGGCGTGGGCGAGCCCATCCCGATGGCCGTCTGCACGGCCGCGGTCGCCGCCCTCTTCGCCCTGATGTGGTATCTGCTCGGGCGCAGCTTCCTCACCGTGGCGACCGCAACGGACGGGAGCGAAAAGGTAACATACACCGCGCGCCGCGAAAAGCAGCGCAGCGCGGCCTCCGCGCTGCTGAAAAAGGAGTTCGGCCGCCTCACCTCCAGCGCGAGCTACATGCTCAACTGCGCGCTGAGCACGCTGCTGATCCCCGCCCTGGGCGTGCTGATGCTCGTCAGGGGCTCGGTCGTGGTCGACGTGCTGCGCCAGACCTTCGGCGGAGCGGAAGGCGCGGTGACGGTGCTCTTCGCCGCGGCGCTGTGCATGTCCGCCACGATGAACGACACGACGGCCTCCTCCGTCTCGCTGGAGGGCAGGAGCATCTGGATCCCCCAGTCGCTGCCCGTCGATCCCTGGCAGGTGCTGCGCGCCAAGCTGCGCGTGCAGCTGATCCTGACGATGCCGGCGCTGCTGTTCTGCTCGGTCTGCGGCCTTGTCCTGCTGCGGCCGTCCGTGGCGGAGGCGCTTGCGCTCGTGGTGCTGCCCCAGGTCTTCGCGCTGTTCTTCGCGCTGCTGGGGCTGACGCTCAACCTCAAGCGGCCGAGCCTGCAGTGGACGAACGAGCTCGCCCCCATCAAGCAGAGCATGCCCGTCGGGATCGCCCTGCTCGGCGGGATGGGACTTGTCACCGTCTTCGCGGTGCTCTATCTGCTGCTGGCGCCGTCCGTCGGCGCGAGCGCGTACCTCTGGGGCTTCACCGCGCTGATGGCGATCCCCTCGCTGGCGCTCTGGCTCTGGCTGCGCCGCAGGGGCGGAAAGGTCTTTATGGAGCTGTAAGACCGATACCCCAAAAAAGCAAGACAGTTTCCGTCCGCTTTCCCCCGGGTATCAGGCATGATCGGACAACAAAAAAACAGGCCCTTTCGGCCTGTTTTTTTGTTGTCTTTCGTTTTGCTGTCTTTCGGTCTTATCCCTTGACCGCGCCGGAGGTCATGCCGGCGATGATCTGCTCCTGGAAGAGGATGTAGCCGATGATCGAGGGGATGATCGAGATCATGATCGCGGCGTACATCGACACGTAGTCCGTGGAGAACTGGTTCGTGAAGTAGCGGATGCCGACCTGGATCGTGCGGAGCTTTTCCGACGAGACGATGAGGTTGGCGAACACGAACTCGTTCCAGCAGGTGAGAAATTCGAAGGTCGCGGCGGTGACGATGCCCGTGCGGCTCAGCGGCAGGATGATGTGGAAGAAGCGGCCGAAGAAGCCGCAGCCGTCGATGTAGGCGGCCTCCTCCAGCTCCATCGGGATGGAGTCCATCAGCCCGCGGATGAGGAAGGTGGACATCGGGATGCCGATCGCGCAGTACAGCAGGATCATGCCGCCGTAAGTGTTGTAGAGCCCCAGCTTGTTGATGATGACGAAGTAGGGCACCATCAGGGCGTTGAGCGGCACGAGGATGCCGGCCGTGAAGAGCGTGAAGATCCGCTCGCGGCCGCGGAAACGGAAGCGGGAGATGCAGTACGCGCCCATGCTGGCGACGACGACGTTGAACACCGTCGCGCTCAGACCGACGATCACGGAGTTGAGCAGCATCCTGCCCAGGCCCGCGACCGTGAGGGCGTTGATATAGTTCTGCCACTGCGGCACAGCCGGCAGCGCGAAGGGCGAGCCGGCGAGGAATTCAAAGTTCGTCTTCAGCGAGGAGATGAACAGCCACACCAGCGGGAAGAGCGTGTAGAGCGCGAAGAAGACGATCAGGATCCAGCGCAGGACGGCGAGGATCAGCTCCCTGCCGCGCAGGGCGGGGCGGACTCTTGTTTCACTCATCTGCCTGCCCTCCCCTTCCTGACCTTCACTGTCTCGCCGCGGCCCTCGAAGATCGCGCGGATGCAGACGATGAACACGACGCCCACGATGATCAGGATGACCGCAGAGGCGCTGGCCATGCCGTAGTTGGAATCCTGCAGCTTCTTGTACATGTACAGCACGATCGTGGAGGTGGTGTTCGCGGGCTGGCCGTTCGTGAGCATATAGACCTGCTCGAACTGGCGCAGGCCCATCACGCTCGCGAGCGTGATGCAGGTCAGCAGCGAGGTGCGGCGGATCAGCGGGATCGTGATGTGGATCGCCTGCTGGAAGTCCGTCGCGCCGTCGATCGTCGCGGCCTCGTAATAGCTCTCGTCGATGGTGGTGATGTCCGCCATCATGATGACCATGTAATAGCCGACGTAGAAGATCCAGTAGATCAGCACCGCCGGGAAGGCCGTTTCGATCGTGCCCAGCCAGTCCTTGGCCAGATGGCCCGCGCCGACGGAGCGGAGGATGCCGTTGAGCAGACCGGTCTCGGCGTTGTAGATCGCGCGCCACAGCATCGCCAGCGCGATGCCGGAGATGACCTGGGGGAAGAAATAGACCGTGCGGAAGAATTTCCAGCCCCTCGGCTTGCGTGAGAGGATGATGGCCATGACCATGGCCAGCGGGACCTGGATAAAGCCCGCCACCAGCGCCCAGATCACGTTGTTGAGCACCGAGCGGACAAAGGCCTTGTCCTTGAACAGCAGCACATAGTTGCGCACCGCGCGGAATTCCGGCGCGGAGATGCCGTTCCACTTGAGGACGCTGACGACGGCGACGTAGAGCACGGGGATCACGAAGAAGACCAGCATCAAAACCAGCGCCGGCGTCAGAAAGGCCCACAGCGGCGCTCTGTCGGTGCGTTCGAGTTTCATTGGAATACCCCCTTGGGAAAGTCAAGAATAGGGTGCGCGGTGAGACGCACCCTATTCGAACGGAAAGGCGAGGGAATTACGCGGCGTTGTCGATCGCGGTCTGGAGCTGATCGACGAAGCCCTGGGCGTCGACCTGGCCGAGGACCAGCGCGGAGACCGCGGCCGGGAACTCGGTGGAGAAGGCCGTCGGGAAGGCGCCGTTGACGTGGATGATCGTGAAGGCGGCGTCGTTGGCGACCTGGGTGAGCTTCTGGGAGATCAGGCTGGTGTCGGGCGAGGGCTCGTACTTGACGAAGAACATCGCGCCGGAGGTGAGCGCCAGCTCGGAGACGTGCTGGGGATCGGTGAGGTACTTGATGAACTTGACGACGGCCGCTTCCTTGGCCGGATCGTCCTGCTTGGCGGCGGCCAGGAAGGCCTGAACGGTGGTCACGAGACCGCCTTCGCCCTTGCCGCCCTCGAAGGTCGGGTTCACGGCGACTTCGCAGTCGTCGGCGAGGAGGACGCCGTCAACGGCGTTGTCTTCCTTGTAGAGGTTGGCGACCCACCACGGACCGTTGAGGTAAATGGCGGTGTCGCGGGCCAGCCAGTGGCCGTTCACGTCGCCGGCGCCGGCGGAGATGGCGCCGTCAAAGGTGTAGTCGTACATTTCCTTGAGGATCTCGGCGGCCTGAACGAAGGCGGGATCCTGCAGGCCGTTGGCGTAGACGTCCTTGCCGCCGATGGCCTCGACGATCAGGGAGTACCACAGCATGGAGCTCCAGCCGTTCTCGCCGGCCATCTGGCCCATGGCGTTATAGCCCTTGGCCTTGGCGTCCTTGCAGAACTGGAAGAACTCGTCATAGGTGGCGGGGAAGTGATCCCAGCCGATCTCGCTGAAGATCTTGGTGTTGTAGATCGGGGTGAAGACGGCGGACTCGAAGGGCAGGAAGCAGACCTTCCCGTCGACGCTCCAGGCGTCGTAGGAGCCCTCTGCGAAGTCGGCGCCCCAGCCCTCGGCGAGGTAGGGAGCGAGATCCATGAACTTGCCGGAGGTGGTGTAGGCCTTGATGTCATAGGTGGTGTCCAGGATGCAGAGGTCGGGGGTGTTGCCGGTGGTGATCGTGGTGCGCAGCTTGTCGCGGGCAGCCTGGTAGTCGGTCTGCTCCTCGACGACGACCTTGATGGAGCCGGCGTTCTCTTCATTGAACTGGGCGATCAGCTTCTCCATGTAGGGAGCCTTGGAGTCGGTGCCGACCCAGACGCTGGGGAAGTTGATGATGATCTCATCGTTTGCGGCATAAGCGGGAACCGCCAGCGAGACGATCATGATCATCACAAGCAGCAGGGAAAGT
>JAFRDM010000027.1 GCA_017403885.1 Oscillospiraceae bacterium | reverse complement strand
CGGCGTGCCCGCCAAGGGCGCGGAGCCTGTGTACAGTCTCAGCCGCGAGGCGGGACAGGACGCGGGCGAATACGCGATCACGGTCAGCGCGCAGGCGGCCTCCAACCCGAACTACACGGCGACGGCCGAGAGCGGTACGCTGACGATCACGCCCGCGGCGATCACGATCCGGGCGGAGGACAAGACGAAGGTCTACGACAACGATCCGGCTACGGATCCGGCGCTTACGGCTACCGTGAGCGGCGTGCCCGCCAAGGGCGACGCGCCTCTTTACAGCCTGTACCGCTCGAATGGTGAGAATGCTGGCGCATACTCGATCAGCGTGTCCGCCAAACCGGTCTTAAACCCGAATTATACGGTAACGGCCGAGAGCGGCATACTGACGATCACGCCCGCGGCGATCACGATCAAGGCGGATGACAAGGCGAAGGTCTGTGACGGCGACCCAAGCACGGATCCCGCGCTGACTGCGACTGTGACCGGGCTGCCCGCAAAGGGGATCGCCCCGGCGTATAGCCTCAGCCGCACGCCCGGACAGAGAGTGGGCGCTTATGCGATCAGCGTGATCGCAAATGCTTCCGCGAACCCGAACTATGCGGTGACTGCCGAGGGCGGCACGCTGACGATCACGGAAGCTCCCGCCGTTGAGTATACGATCCGCTTTGATCCCAACGGCGGCGACGGCGAGATGGACGAGCTGCCCATGATCGGCGGCGTCGATACGGCGCTTCCGTCCAACGCCTTCACGCGCGCGCATTTCCGCTTCGGCGGTTGGAATACCGAGGCGGACGGCAGCGGCGCGTCCTACGCCGACGGACAGACCGTCAAGGATCTCTCCGATGTGTCCGGAACCGTCACCCTTTACGCGCAGTGGAGCGCGGAGGTGGAGATATTCGTCGTCGGATCGGAAAAGACGGCGAGATACAACGGCACGCAGCAGATCAACGCCGGCTATACGGTGAACTGCACGGTCGGCGGCCTGCAGAGCGCCCTTCCCGAAGGGATCACGGCCGAGACCGACGTTCAGGCGGCGTCCGGGACCAATGTCGGGACCTATACCGGCACTGTTGCCGTCACGCTCCAAGGCGGCGCGGCGGGCTTTGCGGTCAGGACTGCCTCCGCACGCGCACAGCTCACACTGACGATCACGCCGGCTCCGGTAACGGTAAAGGCCGAAAACACGGTGAAAACAGTCGGAAACGCCGATCCCGCCTTTACAGCGACGGTCGCCGGCCTTACGGAAGGCGAGAGCGCGGAGTTGATCGCCTATACCCTCGAACGTGAAGCCGGCGAAGCCGCGGGGACCTATGTCATCACGCCTGTCGGTGCAGCGGAGCAGGGCAACTACACGGTCAGCTTTTTGACCGGCACGCTGACGATCAATCCGACGCCCGTCAACCCCGCGCCCGTCAACCCCGCGCCCGTCAACCCCGCGCCCGTCAACCCCGCGCCCGTCAATCCCGCGCCCGTCAATCCCGCGCCCGTCAATCCCGCGCCGACCGATCCGGCTCCTACCGAAGCGCAGCCGGGGACAGAAGGGGGCGGAACGGAGCGGATCGAGACCACGGATCCGCCTTTGGCGAGCTTTACACCGGAAACCACGCCGGAGCCCACGCCCGCGCCGCCGCCGCAGCCCGCGACGGAGCAGACCTGTGCCCTGCTCAATCTGCTCGCGGCCATCGGCACCGCGGCGACGGCGATCGGCATGTGCGTCTCCGCCGTCCGCGGCAAAGCCTCCGCCAAGTCCGGAAAGGCCGGATTCCTCGGCCTGATCCCGGCGGCGGCCTCGATCGTGACCTTCCTGCTCACAGAAAAGCTGGGCGGCGCAATGGCGCTGGCCGACAGGTGGACGGTACCGATGCTCGCGCTGCTGCTGGCAAACGGCGCGCTGGCCTGGTTCACCCGAAGTAAGGAATAATAAAAAAGCATCCGATACGCCGTGAAAGCGTATGGATGCGTCGAAAACCACAAAAAACGCCCTGTTTCAAACAGGGCGTTTTTTTCGTGCCTCTTTCAGCTTTCCCGGCTGTTCAGCGCACGGAGGACGCCGTAGAGCACGCCGTAGAGCACGCCGGCGACAGGCCAGACGATCCAGGAGTTGTCCCAGCGGCCGGTGATAAAGCTCCAGGCAAGATAGCCGGCGGTGACGAGCATCCAGTAGCTGCCGGAGATCCATCCGAAGCGCTTTTCCGTGCTCTTTGCCTCGCGGCTGTAATCTCCCTCCTCCAGCAGCTGGCTGAAGCCGCTCCACACGACCGAGGAGCGTACGATCAGCAGCACGCCGACGGCAATGAGAACAAGCAGAAGACAGACCGCCGTGACGTGCGCGAAGCTGTCCTCGCCGAAGAGGAAAATGCTCAGAAAGATCGGCAGCACCGCGACGACGCACAGCACGATCCCCGCGGTGAGACGGCGGGAAAAAACGGGGCGGAACTTCTCGCGGCGCTCGCGGACCATGCCGTCCACACCGTAGAGCGTGTCGATAGGCTCTTTTTCCAGATACTCGAAGCGGCTTGCCCGCAGCCCGCAGGTGACGAAGAGCGCCACGGCGCATCCCACGAGCACGAACAGCAGTGCCAGACCAAGCCCCGCGGCCTGCGACTCGCTCAGCGCCAGACGGCCCGCCTCGCTCGCGCCGCAGAGGAAAATGATCAGGATCGGCGAGAGAATGCACAGCATCACGCCGACGGCGATGCGCGCGGCGTTCGTCTCACGCATCTGCAGAAAGGCCGAGGCCTCTTCCATCGACACCGTGCGCAGCTCGCGCTCGTCCTCCGCGCTCGGCGCGCCGTCGGCCTGCTCCATCTCGTCCTTGAGCAAATAATCGGTGCTCACGCCGAACAGCTGCGAAAGACGGACGATGCGGCCCATATCGGGCACCGACTGCGCGCCCTCCCATTTGGAAATGGACTGGCGGCTGACGTCCAGCATTTCCGCCAGCTCCTCCTGCGACCAGCCGTTCTTTTTTCTCTGCTCGATGATCTTGTCTGCGAGTATCATATGAAAAACTCCCTTCGTTTCGGATGGCTCAAGTGTATCCAAAAAGCCGTTTGCATGCCATCAAGGGCGGCCGGCAGTTCCGCAACCGGCGGTTGCGTTTTCATAAAAAGGCGCTTGTCAGAGGCGTTTGAGGTAGTATTTCAGCGCCGTGGGGACGGAATACTCCGCGCGGATCGTCTCCGCGTCCGCCCACAGGAAGCCGGGGAGCTCCTCCGGCAGCTCGAGGGCAAAGCCGCGCATTTTCCACTCGACGTGCGTGAACAAATGGCGCGCCTCGCCGCAGGGCGCGATCGAAAGCGCCTCCGGATAGAGGGCGCGCAGCTCGTCCTCGCCGCGAAAGCCGTCCAGAGAAGGGAATTCCCACAGCCCGGCGAGCAGCCCCTTTTCCCCGCGGCGTCGGATCGCCGTCCTTTCGCCGCAGCGAAGCAGCAGCACCGTGCGCTCCTCGACGCGGCGTTCCCGCGGCGCGCTTCGCACGGGATAGCGTCCCGCATCGCCCGCGGCCCGGGCGCGGCAGAGCTCGCGGAGCGGGCAAAGGGCGCAGCGCGCCTCCGCGTTCGGGACGCAGACGGTCTCACCCAGCTCCATAAGCCCCTCGGTCACGAGCGCGGCGCGCTCGCCGCGGGGGTAGCTCCCGCGCAGCAGCTCCGCAACGGAACGGCGCACGGCGGGGCTGAGCACGTCCCGTCCGTCCGCGAGCAGGCGCGACACGACGCGCAGCACGTTCCCGTCCACCGCCGGCTCGGCGAGCCCGAAGGCGATCGAAGCGATCGCCCCGGCCGTATAATCCCCGATGCCGGGCAGCTTTTTCAGCTCCGCCGCCGAGGCGGGCAGCGCGCCGCCGTGTTTTTCCATGAGCAGCGCGGCCGCTTTTTTCAGGTTGCGCGCGCGGCTGTAGTAGCCGAGACCCTCCCAGAGCTTCAGAAGCCGGTTTTCGTCGACTTCGGCCAGCGCGGGGATATCCGGCAGCGCCGAGAGAAAACGCTCGTAATAGGGTATCACGGCCTCTATGCGCGTTTGCTGCAGCATGATCTCGGAGACCCATACGTGGTAGGGCGTGGGCGAGAGCCGCCAGGGCAGCGGCCGCCGCGCGGCGGCGTACCAATCCGCGATCCGAAGGAGCGCCGCTTCGATTGTCTCTCTGTCCGTCATCGGGATACCTCGTTCTTTTCTTGTCCCGATCATTATACCAAAGGGCAAAAAGTATGGCAAGAGCGGCGTAAAGCTGATATAATCGGAGACGAGGTGATTTTATGGTCGAAAAAAGGATCCTCGGCAGCGTCACGCTCACGACGGCCTGCGGGCCCGTTATGGGAAATGAAAGAGAAAACTGCCTTGAATTCCTGGGCGTGCCCTACGCGCACGCCGCGCGCTTCGCCTATGCGTCCGCGGCGGAGAGCTGGAACGGCGTGCTCGACGCGACGCGCCCCGGACCGGCCTGTCCGCAGAACCGCGCGTGGCACGAGCACCTTGAAAACCCTACGCGGCGCTTTTACAAGCGGGAATTCCGCGAGGGGAGCGTTTTTTCCTACGGCGAGGACTGCCTCAACCTGAACATTTTCACGCCGAAAAAGGCCCGAAACTGCCCTGTCGTGATCTTTATCCACGGCGGCGGCTTCGATTCCGGCATCAACGCCGAGGATCCCTTCGACGGCGCCGGCCTCGCCGCGCGCGGGATCGTCACGGTGTTCATCAACTACCGTCTCGGCCCGCTCGGCTGGCTGACGCACGAGGAGATCAAAGCGAAGACCGGCCGCGAGGGCAACTTCGGCCTTGACGATCAGCTCACGGCGATCCGCTGGGTGAAGCAAAACATCGCCTCCTTCGGCGGCGACGGGGAGAACATCACGCTCCTCGGACAGAGCGCAGGAGCGATCTCGATCCAGTATCACTGTCTCAACGGCGAAAACCGCGGCCTCTTCCGCCGCGCGGCGATGATGTCCGGCGGCGGGATGTTCCCGCGCTTCGCGCTGCCGCGCAGGGCGGAGGACACGCGCGCCTACTGGCTGGAGTTCATCTCTCTCGCGGGCTGCGGGAGCCTTGACGAGCTCAGAGCGGTCTCGCTCGACACGCTCTTCGACGCGGTCGAGACGATCAAAAGCCGGCGGAAGGACGGCACCTACAACACCATGCCGGTCGTCGACGGGCTGCTGATCCCCTCGCCGATCGAGGAGATGATCAAAACGCCGCTGCCCCTCGACTATCTGATCGGCTACACGAACAACGACATGTACGCTCCCGTCATGGCCTTTATCGGCAACCGCTTCGCCAAAGCAAACGGAGCCTTCGTCTATTACTTCGACCTCGACGCCCCGGGCGACGACAACCGCGCCTTCCACTCCTGCGATCTGCGCTATCTGTTCGAAACGCTATCCGGCAGCTGGCGGCCCTACGGCGCGCGCGACCGCGAGGCCGCGGCGCAGCTGGCCGGGTATCTTGCCAACTTCGCCCGCTGCGGCGATCCGAACGGGCCCGGCCTGCCGATATGGAGCCGCGCCTCGCGGGGCCGTGCGCGCGTGCTGCATATCGCGCCGCGCGGAACGGCGATGGGCCGCGTGGATTACGGGAAAATGACGCTCAATATGCTGACAAAAGGAGACCCGAAGGCATGAAATTCGACCATCGCTTTCGCCTCGTCGAAGCCGCGCCCTCTCATCGCGTCTACGCCGCCGACGGCGTGACGATGCGCCTGGACTTCTGCGAGAGCATGCTGCGCGCGGCCCTGCTGCGCGAAGGGACAAGGCTTCTGCCGACCTGGAGCGTCTGCCCCGGCGGGGGAGAGCTCCCGCTCGAGGGCAGGGACAAGCTCTCGACCGAGGGCCTTTCCTTGGCTTCGCCCGCCGTGGAGGAGGACGAGAACGAGCTTCGCTTTTCTCTCGGCGGCGCGGATTTCACGGTGGAAAAGAAAAATTTCCGCATCACGGCTCGGAACGAAAAAGGCGTCCTTTACGCCGACCGCGGCGGCCTTGCCTACAACTTCGACGGCGAGCTGGGCGAGGGCTCGGCGCACTATACGCGCCGCGAAGAGGGCGAGCGGATCTTCGGTCTCGGCGACAAGGGCGGCGCGGTGAACCCGGCCGGGCGCAGCTTTGCGCTCGCGGCGTGCGACGCGATGGGCTTTCGCGCCGAGAGCTCTGATCCGCTGTACAAGCAGATACCCTTCTATATCTGCGAAAACACCGCCGGAAGCTATGGGCTCTACTATGACACGTACTCCAACGGCCGCGTCGACTTCGGGGCCGAGCACGACAATTACTTCGAGCCCTTTTCCTCCGTCCGCTTCGAGGAAGAGAACATGGTCTTCTATCTCTTCCTCGGCACGGCGCTTGAGATCGTAAAAGGCTTTACCGCGCTCTGCGGCGGAGCGGCGGAGCTGCCGCCCTGGGCCTTCCGCTACTGCGGCAGCACAATGGAATACACCGACGCGCCGGACGCCGACGCGCGCCTGCGCGCCTTTGCGGACAAATGCGCGGAAAACGGTATCCGCGCGGGCGGCTTCTACCTCTCCAGCGGCTATACGCAGCTCGGCGGGCAGCGCTGCGTTTTTCACTGGAACACCGACAGGATCCCCTCGCCGGAGGGCCTCTCCGACTACTTCCGCAGCCGCGGCATGGAGTTCGTCGCCAACGTCAAGCCCGCATTCCTGACGGAGCACCCGCTGTATGACTCGCTTGCGGACAGGGGCTTTTTCCTGCACTATGCCGACGGCAGCCCCGCGCGTTTTCCCTTCTGGGGCGGCATGGCGAGCTATCTCGATTTCACGAACCGCGGGGCCTATACGTTCTGGAAGAGATGCGTAAAAGAAAAGCTCGTCGGGAGGGGCTATCGCCATATCTGGAACGACAACAACGAATACGACGTGCTCGACGCCTCCGTGCTCGCGGACGGCTTCGGGCATGAGACGAGCGCACGGCTGATCCGCCCGCTTTTCTCCTATCTCATGGCCCGCGCCAGCCGCGAGGCCTGCGTGGAGGCGATGGGGGAGGGCTTCGTCCCCTTTAACGTCTCGCGCTGCGCGATCGCCGGGACGCAGCGCGCCGCGACGACCTGGACGGGCGACAACCGCACGGATTTCCGCGATCTGCGCTATAACCATTTCCAGGCGATGACGATGGCGCTGAGCGGCTTTTCCTTCTTCGGCGCGGACATCGGCGGCTTTGCCGGGCCGCGGCCGGATCGGGAGCTCTTTCTGCGCTGGCTGCAGTACGGGGTGTTCACGCCGCGCTTCGTCCTTCATTCCTGGAAGCCGGGCGAGGAGAGCACGATGCCCTGGCTCTATGGCGATCTGATGGAGAGCGTGCACCGCCTCTTCGCCCTGCGTGAGCGGCTGTTGCCGTATCTGCAGCGCGAGTACGAGCGCAAGAGAAAGCTTTTCGAACCGCTGATCTTTCCCGTTTTCCTCAGCGACCCAGGCTATGACTGCGAGAGCGACTGCTTCTTCTGCGGCGACAGCGTGCTCGTCTGCCCTGTCTTCGACCGCGGCGCGGAGAGCGTCGCCGTCACGCTGCCGCGAAGCGAGAAGCGCTGGCGGCTGCGCGGCGAGGGAGAAGCCATCCCCGGCGGCGCGGTCCTCACCGTGCCCTGCCTGCCGACGGACGAACCGGTGTGGTTCTCCCCGGCGGACGGACAGGACGCATGAAAGAGCACGCAACAGCAAGTTGCGTGCATGATGGGGTGTTTTGCGGTAGAATCGGCATTGAGGAGGCGAGAAAATGAATACAAAAGACATACTCTACGGACTGCGGACAAAGCATGGCCTGTCCCAGGACGATCTGGCGGAAAAGGTTTTCGTGACGCGGCAGGCGGTGTCCAGGTGGGAGAAGGGGGAGACGGTCCCAAACACAGAGACGCTGAAGCTGCTTTCGAGGCTTTTCAACGTGTCCATCAACACGCTGCTCGGCTCGCCGCGGCAGCTCGTCTGCCAGTGCTGCGGGATGCCGCTCGAGGACAGTGTGCTGGGCAGGAACAGCGACGGGAGCCTTAACGAGGATTACTGCCGGTGGTGCTATGCCGACGGGACCTATACCTACAGCGACATGGACGAGCTCATCGAGGTCTGCGTCCGGAACATGATCGGAGAGAATTTTTCCGAGGAGCAGGCCCGCGCGTATCTGAAAGAGGCGCTGCCGAAGCTGGACTACTGGAAGAGATACGAGGAGCTCTCCGACCACGGAGAGTTCGAGGCCTTCAAGAAGAAGCTGATCGGGGAGATCAACGATCTTCATATCGAGGGGATGCCGAAGCTGGAAAAGCTCAACGCCCTCGTCGGGAGCTATGTGAATCTGGCCTATCCGCTCCCGAGCGGACTGAGCGTGAAATTTCTCGACGACCGGACGACCTATCTGGGCAACCAGCTCGAGACAGGCGGAGGCCGCTGCTTCGGCGTCCTGGCCAACAAGGATTTCCTTCTGATCTGCACCTACGGGGAGGGCGGAGCCGACCCGGAGCTTGTGCTGTATAAAAAAAGATGATTTCGGCATGCAAAAACGGGGCTGAAGACAGCCCCGTTTTTTTGATGAGGATATGAATATCAGATATCGATCGTCTTGTTCTCGTAATGCTCTTTGAGCTTTTGCTCCTTCTGCAGCTGCAGCTCCTCCACCCTCCTGCGGGAGAGAGGGCAGTATACGAAGAGCATCAGCGCCATCAGGCCGAAGAGCACCGCGGGGATCAGCGTGGCCAGATCGTACATTTTGCGCAGGTTCTCCATCGTCTGCACCGCGCCCTTTTCCACCTTGTAGTGCATGCCCATCAGCGCGCCGTTGACGCAGACCGCCGAGAGCACCTGGCCGAGCTTGCGGAAGAAGTTGAACACGGAATAGGCCGTGCCGTCGTCCCGGCTGCCGCTTTTGACCTCGACATCATCGATCGCGTCCGTCACCATGGCCCAGAGCTGCATGACCAGCGTGGTCAGCCCGCAGCCGCTGACAAAGCAGAGCGCGAGAAAGACCCACATCAGGATATCCGGGTCCGTGCCGCGCAGGAAGAACAGCAGCAGATTGGCCGCGGCCGCGGCCGTGACGCCGACGGCGCAGATCTCCTTTTTGCCGATCTTCCGGGCCATGTTCGGCAGGATGAACATCATCACCAGCATCGGGGAATAGGTGCAGGCCTGCGAGGCGAGGTTCATCCAGTTGGCATGAAAATAGTCGTCGAAGAGATAGGTATAAAAGCTCTGCGTGAACATCTGCCCCGAGAGCAGCAGCATGGAGATCAGACTCACGGACACGAAGGCGCGGTTTTGAAACAGCAGACGCATCACGCGGATGGCCGCGCCCTTTTCCGTGTCCAGCGGTTTGGTCTTGACGCGCTCGCGGTTGAGCGTGAAGGCGACGAGCAGCATGATGAAGGAACACACGGCCATGATCGCGACGCCGCGGATCACGGGCGCGTACTGCATGTCGGTGATGGCCTTGCCGTTCTCGCCGAGCACGACGTTCCCGTTCGCGTCCAGACGCTTGGCATAGGCGAAGGAAGCGATCAGCAGCACGGGGATCGAACCGAGCGCCGCGCCGATCGAGCGCCACACGGACAGGCGGCTGCGTTCATGCGCGTCGGTCGTCACGACCGAGGCCAGCGAGCCGAAGGGGATCTGCAGCACGGTGTAGGCCATGCCGAAGAAGACATAGGTCACGGCGGCGTAGAGGCAGGTGGCCGTCATGTGTCCCTCCTCGCCGAAGCCGGGGAAGCGGAGGAACATCAGCACCGCGGAAAGGGAGAGCGGCAGCGCCGCGTAGAGGATCCAGGGCCGGTAGCGCCCGTAGCGCGAGGGGCGGACCGTGTCGCAGATGCGGCCCATGATCGGGTCGTTTATGCCGTCCCAGACGCGCGCCGCGATGAACATCAGCATGATGAACAGCGGGCTGAGATGAAAGATGTCCGTGTAGAACTTTTGAAGCAGCGTCGTGACCAAACTGAAGACCAGACAGCCCGCGGCGTCGATCATCGCGTAGCCGACGTAGTCCTTCGTTTTCAATCCGCTGGTGCGTGCGATATAGCTCTCGTTCATGTCTCCGTCTTCCTTTACCAGTCGTTTTCTTCGTAGATCCGCCGCAGGCGTTTGATCTCCGCCTCCGGCAGCGGGGGCTGCAGAGGATTGTTGCCTGTGCGGTAGCAGGCCTCGAAATAGGGGATGGGCGTCACATCCGTGATCTCGGGACGGATGTCGATGCGCGCGAACGAGCCGTTGTCCAGCTCGAAGATCGCGTGGTCGCGGTACCAGCCGACGTAGGAGACGATCTTCGGCTTGCGGTAAGGCTTCCGGCTCTGGGCGTACAGCTCCGGCGTGTCGGCGGCGAAGATCACCTTCAGCGCCGTCTTTTCCGCCTCCGCGAAGGCGATCCTGATCGCCTCGTCCCGCGGAAAGCGGTAGCGCAGCGCGGATAAAAACGGCATGGCGAGGCTTTGACAGCCCGCCGCCTCCGCGGCGTCGAACAGGCTTTGATACGTTCGGTGCAGCGCAAGCAGCTCGTTGGCCTTGCCCGTGAGCCAGATCGGCGCGGCCGCCGCAAAGAGATGCGCGAAGGGAAGCGCGCAGCGATCGACCTCGACGGCGCTGCCTACCGGGAGAAAGCGTTTTTCCCGGATCGCCGCCCGCAGCGCCTCGCCGCCCGCCTCGGCGACGGCCAGACACACCGGGAAGGGGCTGATCTCCAGCGAGATCTCCACGCTCACCGCCGCGGCGTCTGCCCGCAGGGACAGGATATCCTCTTGTGTGACGCAGTATGCCATGCTTCCGCTCCGTTTCCCGTGATCGATCCCATTTTACCGCAGCAGGCGCACGCTTGGCAAGTGAGGAAAAATGTGCTACACTCTTTTTATTCCATTCGATCAGCGGGAGTGAGACCCATGAAAGAATACCCCATTCTGAAAAGCAAGCTGTTTCTGTACCTCACCGAGTTTTTCGCGGGCGTGTCCGTCATGGCCGTCGAGCTCGGCGCGAGCCGCCTGCTCGCCCCGTATTTCAGCTCCTCGCAGATCGTGTGGACGATCATCATCGGCACGATCATGATCGCGATGGCGCTCGGCAACCTCTACGGCGGCCGCGCCGCGGACAAAAACCCGGACCCCGCGCCGCTCTATCGCCGCATCCTGATCGCGGCGATCTGGATCGCGGCCATCCCCGTGTTGGGGAAATATGTGATCCTGGGCGTGTCGGGCCTGCTGATCTTCACCGTCAGCACGAACTTCCTCGTGATCGCGGCCTTCGTGTCCTGCATGCTGCTCTTCGTCTTTCCGCTCTTTCTGCTCGGCACGGTCACACCCTGTCTTGTGAAGGCCGCCACGGAGAGCCTTGACGAGGGCGGCCGCACGGTGGGGCGGCTCGGCGCCTGCAACACCGTGGGCAGCATCCTCGGCACCTTCCTGCCCACCTTCGTCACGATCCCCTCGGTCGGCACCTCCGTCACATTTCTGATCTTCTCGGGCATCCTGCTCGCCATCGCGCTCGCCTTTTTCCTCAGCGCGAAAAAGGGCCTGCGCGCGGCGGTGATCGCCGTCGTGCTTTACGTCCTCTGCGCGATCTTCGGCCGGAGCGACTCCTTCGCCTTCTGGGAGAAGGATCTGCGCTACGAGGGCGAGTCGGTTTACAACTATCTGCAGGTAAAGGAGGACGAGCGCAGAGTCGTGCTCTCGACCAACGTGCTCTTCGGCGTGCAGTCGGTGATGATGAAGGAGGGCGGTCTCACCGGCATGTATTACGACTACGCGCTCGCCGCGCCCGTGATCTGCGGGGCCGAATCCCCGCGCGTGCTCGTGCTGGGCAACGGGACGGGCACTTACGCCGGGCAGTGCCTGCGCTATTTCCCCGGTGCCGCGGTCGAGGGCGTGGAGATCGACGGCAGGATCACCGAGCTGGCCCGGCGCTGCTTCGCCCTGCCGGACGAGGTAAAGGTCACCGAATACGACGGCCGCGCCTTCCTGCAGGCCGTCGACGAACGGTACGACGTGATCCTTGTCGACGCCTATCAGGACATTACGATCCCGTTCCAGATGTCCTCGGTCGAGTTCTTTACGATGGTGCGCGAGCACCTGAATCCGGGCGGCGTGATGGCCGTGAACATGAACATGCACTCCGACGGCGCGGGGAGCATCAACGAGGCGCTCTGCGACACGATCGCCGCGGTCTTTCCCTGCGCCGCGACGGCGGACGTCCCCGGCACGACGAACCGGGAACTCTTTGCCTGTGTCGACGGCGAGATCGCCGCGCGTCTTGAAACGGGCGCGGAAAAGCTGGAGCAGGGCGAGCTGAAAACGATGATGCGCAGCGTCCTGAACCGCCTCGAACCGGTGGAGGGCGGCGAAAACATCCTCAGCGACGACCGCGCCCCGGTCGAGCTGCTCGGCATGCGGGCGATCGACGCGCTGATCGCCGACGAGCTGGAATGGCTGCGCGACGTCTATGAGCGCGAGGGCCTGCGCGGCCTGATAGACAGCTATCTGTAAAGAGAAACAGGCGGCAAGCGAAAGCGCTTGCCGCCCGTTTTATTTCACCGGCCTTGAAGACTGTCTTTCCGCCGTCCGCCCGAGCAGTCTGCCGCCTGTGCGGATCGTCCAGATCGAGCTGCCGATCAATGTCCCGCAAAGGCCTGTCATGATGCCGAGCAGAGACATGGGATAACCGTACAGCAGTTTTTTGTCCAGATAACGGCTGATAAGGACAAGCCCGACAAAGATCAGGAGCTGAAATACCAGAGCGGCCCAGGCACGTTTTCTCAGTTCCCGCAGCCACAGCGTCTTTTCTTCTTCATAGATCGCGACGGAGAGAGAGATCGCCTCCCCTGCGGCGTTTTCATCGAGACCGAGCAGCGCCGCGGCCGAACAGCCAAGCGCCATGGCAAGGGGCTCGAGAATCGAGAGGTTGGGGAAGTTCTTTCCCTGCTCCCATTTGCTCACGGCCTTATCCGTGACGTGGACCAAATCGGCAAGCTGCTTTTGCGTCAGTCCTTTTTCCCTGCGCAGCAAGGCGATCCGTCTGCCCATTTCCGTCATCTCCATAAGCACACCTTCCTTCACCCGGATTATGACAGAATGCAAAGGAAATGTCACCCGAGAAAAAGTAGAATTCGACGTATACGGCATGGAAAAGGACCCGTCCGGAAGGACGGGCCCTTTTCACGTCAGGATAAAAGCAACCGCGCGAAGGAGAGGATCAGCAGAAGCAGGAGATTGAAAAAGCTGAATTCCGCAAGGAAACGCAGCGGATGCGCGCTCTCGGAGTGGGCGTAGAGCTTCATGCCGATCAGGCTGGCAAGGCTGGCGATCGGCGTGCCAAGACCGCCGATGTTCACGCCCAGCAGCAGGTCCCGCGCCCGGTCGGTAAAGCCCGAGAGCAGCAGCGCGGCCGGGACGTTGCTGATGACCTGGCTGAAAAGCAGGGAGACCCAGTATTCGCGTCCCGCGAGAAGGCGGCGCAGCAGCCGGTCGACCGCGTCGACGCGGGCGAGGTTGCCCGCGAAGATGAAGAAGGCCACAAAGGTCAGCAGCAGCATGAAGTCGGCCCGGATCAGCAGCCTGCGGTCCAGGACCAGCAGCACCGCGACCACGCACGCGAGCATGAGCGGCCAGTCGATCACGCGCAGCACGACCAGCAGACAGACGAGAAAGAGCGCGCCGTGCAGGGCCACGCCGCGTCTGTCCATCCCGGGCTCCTCGCCGAGAAAGACCTCCAGGGCGTCCCGCGGCAGCGAAAGACAGCACAGCCCCACCAGCAGCAGCGACAGCGCCCAGATCGGCAGCGTCGCGCCGAAAAAGGCGGCGGGGGAGAGGTCATAGAAGGAATAGAGATAGAGGTTCTGCGGGTTGCCCACGGGCGTGAGCATGCTGCCGAGGTTGGCGGCCACAGTCTGCAGCACCACGATGCGGATCAGCGCGTCGCGCCGCTCCGCCATGCCGAGCACGACGACGGCAAAGGGCACGAAGGTCAGCAGCGCGACGTCGTTGGTAATGAGCATAGACGAGAAGAAGCACAGGCCCACCAGCAGCAGGCCCATCGCGCGCACGCCGGAAACCTTCAGACAGAGCGTATGCGCCAGATGCGCGAAAAGCCCGGCCTGCCGCAGCCCCGCCACCACCGTCATCAGACAGTAGAGCAGCGCGAGCGTGCGGAAGTCGATATAGCCGAGATACCGCGCGTCGGGCGGGACGAAAAAGCAGCTTACTGCCGCGGCGAGCGCGGCGATGAGCAGGACCGGCTCGCGCCGGATGAAGGAACGGATCGTGGACATGGATCAGACCTCGTTTAATGTGATCTCGGCACAGTATACGCTCCTTCGCCGCAGTTCGCAAGAGGGAAAACATTTGACAAGCCTGCCGGGATGGGCTATCATCGTTTTATCTGAAAGAGAGGGGCGCTGCCCGATGAAGAAAACCGATTATCCCGCGCTGATCGCCCAGGCCGAGGGCCTGATCGATGGCGTGCCGCACTTTGTCGCCAACCTCGCCAACGTCTCGGCGCTGATCTATTCCGCGCTGGATGAACTCAACTGGGCCGGTTTTTATCTCGCCGAGGGCGAAAAGCTGGTGCTCGGCCCCTTCCAGGGGCGGCCCGCCTGCATCGAGATCCCGTTCGGCCGCGGCGTCTGCGGCACGGCGGCGGCCGAGGACAGGACGCAGCTCGTGCCGGACGTGCATCTTTTCCCGGGACATATCGCCTGCGACTGCGCCTCGCGCTCGGAGATCGTCGTCCCGCTGCACGGCGGCGGGAAGGTGGTCGGCGTGCTCGACATCGACAGCCCCGTCGAAGCGCGCTTCGGCGAGGAGGATCGGGAGGGCCTCGAAGCCCTGTGCCGGGTCCTTGAAAAGCATCTGTTTTGAAATCAAAAATAGTCATGTGAAAGACGCACATGCGCCCGACCGAATGAAAGCAGACACCGGAAAAGTGTCTGCTTTCTTTTTTTGCTGTAGTTGATGGCCGGGAGGAGTAAAAAAGATGAGTCGAAGGAGCTTGATAAAAAAGTCAATGTTTTCTTTTGAAAATGCACGTTGTTTATCGAATTGTTGACGGTTGTGTTGACTGACCACCTGTTAAGATGAAACCGCAATCAGGAAATGAACGCGGCGCACGCCGCGGTAAACGAAAAAGGTTCTCATAAGAAAGGTGGAACAAATATGAAGAAGCTCAAGCGTACACTGACGATGTTTATTGTGCTTGTGATGTTTTTTGCCTTTGCCTGCCCCGCAGGGCTCGCCTTTGCCGACTCGGACCCCGCTTCCGAGGAGGCCGCTCTCGAAGCGTCCGCTGATGAGAACATGCAGAATGAAAGCACGCTGACCATCGTTTATGATGTTGTCGAGACAAGAGGCAAAGGCAGCCTTTACGGTGAGCTTCCCTCCGTCGTCGGCGACGGCGAGCAGCAGGTCAACGGCGGCGAGACCGTGACGATCAACGGCGTCGACGCCACCAGCTATCAGACCTTCACCGGCAATGAAAAAGATCGTTTCCCGTATTACAGCTACGCCTTTGAAGGCTGGATGACCGAGGGCGGAGATCTCGTTTACGCTGGCAGCGACATCACGGCCGAGAGTCTCGACGCCGACGGCGACGGCACGGCGGTCCTTACCTCCGTCTGGTGCGGCAGCTGGGAATCCGGCACGGGCACGCCCTTCGCCAAGTTCTCTCTCTGGACCAACGCGATGAGCGCGAATGCATGCATGGAAAACGGTGTGCTTCTCGGCGAGAACGTGTCCAGCTACACCCCGGCCGTCGGCGGATCTATCATGGTCGCGATCGATGAAGAGGGGAATGTGGTGACGCCCAACCATCTCGCGTCTCCGTCATCCGGCGGAAACGGCCACGAAAACGTGGGGGACATCTACAACAATCCCGAATTGAATTTCAAGGAAAACAATCAGGGGAAATACATGATGATCTCTTATATGGGATCCTCCATCGACCAGGCGGACGCGGACATTCGCGCTCTCGCCTCCACCGGTTACCACACGGATGACTCCAATTCCGGCGACGTCACCTGGAAGCTTGATAATTTGCCGAGCGACGAAGAAGTGCTCAACAGTGTCTCCTCCTTCGTCAGCAGAGGCATGACGACCATGCGCGATGAGAACGGACAGAAGATCGAGGCCGATTCTCTCACTGCTGATAATTACGCGGTCCTCTGGTGCCAGGTCAAATACCAGTCCGGCAAAAACGACGGCTGGAACATCAACGGCGTACTCAGCACCAAAGCGAAAATCGTGCAGGAGACCATCGCTGAAATCACCACGGAGGAGCCCGTCGTCGAGGAGCCCGTGATCGAGGAGCCCGTTGTTGAGGAGCCCGTGATCGAGGAGCCCGTCGTCGAGGAGCCCGTGATCGAGGAGCCCGTGATCGAGGAGCCCGTTGTTGAGGAGCCCGTGATCGAGGAGCCCGT
>JAFRDM010000026.1 GCA_017403885.1 Oscillospiraceae bacterium | reverse complement strand
GCAGCGCGGCCTCGACGGAGCCGAGCGCGCGGGAGACGGCCTCCGCGTGGCGGGCGTTGGTCAGGATGCCGCCCGCGGGCGCCTCCGGCAGAGGGAACATGGCCTCGATGGCCGCGCCCAGCGCCTCGACGCCCTCGCCGGTCACCGCGCTGAGCTTCACGACGGGAAGCGCGGTCGAAAGCTCCGCCTCTTCGGACAGGTCCTTCTTCGACAGCACGACGATGGCCTTTTTCGCCTTCTCCGCCGCGGCGAGGAGCGCTCTGTCCTCGTCCGTCGGCGGCTCGCTGCCGTCCACGACGACGATCAGCAGCTCGGCGCGCTCCATCGCGCTGCGGCTGCGCTCCACGCCCAGACGTTCCACCTCGTCGTCGGTCTCGCGCAGCCCGGCGGTGTCGATCAGCCGCAGGCACAGCCGCCCGAGACGCAGCTTTTCCTCGATCGTGTCGCGCGTCGTGCCGGGGACGCGGGTGACGATCGCGCGTTCGTAGCCCAGAAGGGCGTTGAGCAGCGAGCTCTTGCCCGCGTTCGGCCGCCCGACGATGGCCGCGGGGATGCCCGCGCTCATCAGCTTTCCGCGCTCATAGGTCGAAAGCAGCGCGCGCAGCTCCGCCGCCGCGTCCGCGAGCGAACGCTCGTAGGCCGCCAGACGGAAGGCCTCGATATCCTCGTCGGGATAGTCCAGCACGGCGTGGTAGTGCGCGCTGATGTCCGCCAGCGCGGCATAGATCGCGTCCGTGCGCGCCCACAGCGCGCCGCCGAGCTGTCCCGCGGCGTTTTTCGCGCTCTCGGCGCTCTCGGCGTCGATCAGATCGGCCACGGCCTCGGCGGCCGTGAGATCCATGCGCCCGTTGAGAAAGGCGCGCCTGGTGAACTCGCCGGGCAGGGCCTGCCGCGCGCCGAGGGCGAAGAGCTCGTCGAGCAGCGTGCGCAGCACGACGGGCGAGCCGTGGCACTGAAATTCGGCCGTGTCCTCGCCGGTGTAGCTGTGCGGGGCGCGCGCGATCGTGCACAGGCAGATATCCAGCAGCTCGCCCGCGCGGGTGAGGAGCGAGCCGTAGACGAGCGTGCGCGGCGCGCTCTCGCGCATCGGGCGGCCCGACTGCGGGCGAAAGAGCTTGTCGGCGAGCGTGATCGCCTCGTCGCCCGACAGGCGCACGATCCCGATCGCGCTGACCTGCGCGCCGGTGGCGACGGCGGCTATGGTTTCGGACATGACGCGTCCTCCTTTTCCAGCATGGCAAGGGCCGCGGGCAGCTCCGCGAACGAGGAGACGGCCGCGTCCGGCCGCTCCGCCGCGCCGAAGCCGTAGGCGGCGTGGATGAAGGGAAGCCCCGCTTCCCGCGCGGCGCGCTCGTCGAGCGCCGTGTCGCCGATGAAGACGGCGCGCTCCGGCGCGTAGCCGCGCAGCAGCTTTTTGAGATTGCCGCTCTTGTCAAGGCCCGTGTCCCCGGCGCAGAGCCGCGCCTCGAACAGGCCCTCGAAGCCGCAGGCGGCGAGGAAGGCCTCGGCATAGCCCTTCTGGCAGTTGCTCACGAGGAAGAGCCGCCGCGTCCGCGAAAGCTCCCGCAGCCCCTCGGCGACGCCGGGGTAGAGCGCGGCCCCGTGCGCGGCGAGATAGGCGCACTCGTCCTCCGCCAGCGCGTCGAAGACCTCCCGCGCCCGCGCTCCGAAGCGCCCGAAGAGCTTCTGCGCGATCTCGTCCGGCCCGAGCCCCATGATCGAGCGCACCTGCGCAAGGTCCGGCGAGCCGAAGCAGCCGTAGCGCCGCCGCAGCGAGAGCCGCCAGCTTTTCCGCACGGCCTCGCAGGCGTCCCACAGCGTCCCGTCGATATCAAAGATCAGAGCGTCAAATCTCATGGCTTTCCCCTGTTATACGGAAAAGGCTTCCCCTACGGGAAGCCATCCGTGTTTACGTTTACGGGTTTACGGTCAGGTCTCACATCCCGGCGCGGCGCTCGGCGCGCGCGGCCTGCGCGGCCTCCTCGTCGAGACGTTCGGCCACAAAATAGCTCAGCGACAGCAGACTGTCGGAAAAATGGACGTTCTCGACGATCGTGCGGCTGTTCGGCTCGGTCAGCTCGACGTTCGTGAAGTTCCAGATCGCGCCCACGCCGTTGTCGATGAGCAGCTTCGCCACGGCGGAGGCTGCCTCCTTCGGGACGGTGAGCACCGCGACGTCGACGCGGTTTTCCCGCAGGTAGTCGAGCAGCTCGTCCATGCTGCGCACGGCGACGCCCTTGTTGCGTTTCCCGACGATCTCCGGGTCGATGTCGAAGGCGGCGGCGAGCGTGAAGCCCCAGTCGCTGAAGCAGAAGTTGTCCATCAGCGCGTGGCCGATGTTGCCCACGCCGATGAGGATCGCGCGGAAGCCCCGGTCCATCCCGAGGATCAAAGCAATCTCGTCGCGCAGCGCGGCGACGTTGTAGCCGTAGCCCTGCTGGCCGAACTCGCCGAAGCAGCTGAAATCCTGCCGGATCTGCGAGGGCGTCAGCCCGAGCTGCTGGCCGAGATTGAACGAGGAGATGCGGCTGACCCCGCCGGCCTTGAGCTCGTCGAGCTTGCGCAGATAGCGCGGCAGACGGCGGATCACGTTGTTCGATACCTTGATGCGCTTCACGTCGGTGTACCTCTCTCTCTTGGTCGCTCTGGCATGATTTTAACATACTCCCGTGCCGTTTTCAACCGCTTTGTGGGAAGGGACGGCAGGCCATGCGGGAGCAGAAAGGGCCGTGAAGCCTTCCCCTAATGATAGGGGAAGGTGGCCGAGCGCAGCGAGGTCGGATGAGGTGGAGACGATATTGCGAAAGGGTATATACCACCTCATCAGTCAGCTTCGCTGACAGGCTCCCGCCTTGCCGCATTTGCCGTTTGCGTGCAGGCATGAAAACCTGCCCGCAAAGCGGCGCGGCTGCGGAAATTCCGCCCCGCCTTCCTCTGCCCCCGGCAGCGGCGGGGCGCAATTCCCCTTTCTTAGGGGAAGCCATTGGAACGGCGGGCCGCCGTGGGCGTCGGCCCCTACGACAGAACAACCGCGCGTTCGCGGGCCGTCCGACACAAAAAAGGAGACCGTCCGTCGACGGTCTCCCTTTTCGCATCGGTTTCAGTTGTAGATCCTCGCGCGCAGCTCCGACCAGCTGAAGTCGGAGAGCACCATATCGCTCTCCTCGCCGGAGAGGGAGATGAAGAACACCTTTTCGCCGTAGACGCTGATGAGCACCTGGCTGTTGACGCCGTCGATGTCAAAGCGCAGCAGGAAGCGGCGGTCGGGCGTCCTGTCGGCGGGCAGATCGCCCTGCGTGCCGACGAGCAGCGCGGCGATGTTCCTGCCGCGGCCCTGCCCGGTCACGTCCACGATCTCGGCCACGGTCTCCGGCTCCTCCGAGCGGGCGATGGCCTCGCGGATCATTTCGGTCTCGCTCTTGGTCGTCTCCGCGGCGGGGGCGGCGAAGGAATCGCTGACCGGAATGGGCTCCTCCGGGGCCTCCTCGGCCTCGGCGCCGTCGTAGTACGCGCCGTTCGCCGCAACGGCGTCCTTCGCGGCGGACTCCGCGGCGGGCTCGGGAACGGGCGCCGCCGG